>NZ_JAQMUA010000281.1:0-93042 GCF_028330895.1 Kamptonema animale CS-326
AAGTGGATCTGATAAAATGAGGGTAACATTATGTTTTTCGATAGGCAAGCGTGTAACAATTTGGCTGCCTATCTTTTTTTACCACAACTCGGCTCAATCTTTACCCCATAAGCCTTTGGGCCGGATTGTCACCCCCCCAGCGCCTATATAATAGTAAGACGAAGGGAAATCAGAGTTAAGTTCAAGGCTAAATCGATAAGCAGCAACAGCTTCTTCCCACTTTTCCAATTTAAGAAGAGCATTACCTAAATTGTAGTAAGACCAAAAGTAATCGGGATTGAGATCGAGACCAAAGCGGTAAGTAGTTACAGCTTCATTTAAGAGTCCTTTTGCTTGCAAAGCATTTCCTAATTTGTAGTATAATTCAGAGATATCTGGTTGGAGTTGAATAGCTTTGCGATAGTGAGCGATCGCATCATCCCACTGTTCCAGTGAAGTTTCAATTTCTGCTAATTTATAATAAGCTTCGTAACAACTGGGATTCAAATAAATAGTGCGGAGGTAACAGATAACTGCTCTTTCTACTTTATTTTGCGCCATCAGGCTAGAGGCGACATGAAGGAATGTTTCACCCGTGAAATCTGGCTCTAACATCAGAGCAATATACCAGAAATCTGCGCCTTCCTCTGGCTTGCCAATTTGCTCAAATAGTCGAGCTAGGTTCCGATAAACTCCCGCAAACTTGGGTTGGAGAGTTAAAGCTTGCTGGTAAGATGCGATCGCCTCTGGCCACTGTTCGAGGTTAGCATAGAGACTGCCAAGGTTAGCGTGGACATCGGCTAAATTCGGATCGAGTGCGATCGCTTTAGCGTACCATTGCTTTGCCTCTTCTAGCTGACCTTGAGTTTGCAGCACCTTAGCCAAGATTTTGCAAGCATGGGCCGAGTTGGGATAGATTTGTAGAGCTTGCTTGCAGGAAGCGATCGCTCGATCTAACTTTCCTTCATTTAAATCTACTTCTGCCTGTCGCAGCAAATCAAGCACTTCTGTTTCTGGATTCACTATTCTGTTATCCTATAGAGTTGCAAACGTCAGTAAAATTGTATTCTACAAGCTAAACAGGGATAAAAAATCCGTAGAGCACGTCTAGATCTGGGTTGTGCTGCTTTCCCCTTCCCAATTACTTCAGAAATTCATGTTAACGGCAAATTCGACACCGCGAGTCAGTGTAATTATCCCAGCATATAATGGCGATCGCTACATCGCGCTAGCGGTAGAAAGCGTACTGAACCAAACCTATAAAAACTTAGAAATTATCATCATAGATGACGGTTCAACGGATAATACTCGCGAAATTTTACAGCCCTATTTTAACAGAATTCGCTATCTTTATCAAGAAAATCAAGGAGTAGCAGCCGCCCGTAATTCTGGTATCCGAGAAGCCAAGGGTGAATTAATTGCTTTTCTAGACCAAGATGACTTTTTCTTACCAGATAAGTTAGCTGCCCAAGTAGCCTTATTTGATGCTCAAGCCTCCCTCGCAATTGTTAATAGTGGCTGGCGAATTGTTAACGAGGAAGGCGAAACTATTTATGATATCAAACCCTGGGAATACTTACCCCAGTTAAACTTAGAAACCTGGGTCGTATATATGCCCGTACTTCCCAGTGCCATGATGTTCTCAAAGCAGTGGTTAGATCGAGTTGGTGGCTTTGACTCTCAGTATGATTCCGTAGACGATTCAGACTTAGTGCTGCGTTTAGCATTATTAGGAGGCGAGGCTGCTTGGCTACCTCAAGTCACGGTTTGCTATCGCCAACACAGGCAAAATGTCTCTATCCAAAGAGCGCTCAAACAAGCCAACCTTTTTATTGAATTAAAGCAAAATTTATTCAGTAGAACCGACTTGCCAGAACGCATCCGCCAATTAGAAAAACCAGCTTTTTACGAAGCCCTAACCTGGATGGCATGGCAACTTTACTACAGCGGTTATCCCGCAGAAATGGCTGAGTATTTCCAACAATCGTTGCGTTATAGTCCGTACTCGGTGACATCAACTATAGTAGATTGGGTAAAGCGCCTCACCGATATTTCTCAAGCCTACGGCTGCGAAATCGATGGCTTTGCCCTGAGAAAGTTACTAGAATGGAAAAATTTAATGGCTAATATCATCCCCAATAAAAAAGTCAGAGTCAGCGTTATTATCCCCGCTTACAATTGCGATCGTTACATTGCCCAAGCCATAGATAGCGTTCTCAATCAAACTTATCAAAACTGGGAAATTATTGTCGTAGATGATGGTTCCACAGATAATACCCGCAAGGTTTTATCCCCTTATTTAGACTTAATTAAATACGTCTATCAAGATAATCAAGGGGCCGCCGCCGCGCGAAATCATGCTTGTCAGTTAGCCCAGGGCGAATTTTTAGCTTTTCTAGATAGCGACGACTTTTTTCTACCAGAAAAGCTAGAGAAACAAGTAGCTTATCTAGATGCTGACCCCACATTAGGTATGGTACAAACAGGTTGGCTAATAGTTGACGATAAGGGGCGAGATATCCATCCAGTAATGCCTTGGCAGCGTTCGCCAAAATTAGATTTAGAAACCTTTGTAATCTATAAAATTGTCCGCCCAAGTGCGATGATGCTGCGGCGAGAATGGTGGGAAAGATTGGGCGGTTTTGATTCGCGATTTCCCCCCGCCGAAGATTTAGATTTCGCCTTACGCTTAGCTTTAAATGGCTGCAAAGCCGCCTGGTTAGAAGAGATACTTATTGGTTATCGTCAGCACGATGCTAATCTGATGTCTAGCGGTTATAAGTTGATGAAAAATATGGAACTTGTCATGGAAACTTTTTTTGCCAGACCAGATTTACCCAATCAAATTCGTCAGTTAAAAGGCAAAGAACGCTACGAATCTTTAACCTGGATGGCGTGGCGAATGTATCGGGATGAGCATTTTGGAGAAATGGGTGAGGCTTTAGAAAAATCCTTATATTACAGCCCTTTCTCACCGATAGATACTATCTTAAATTGGGTAGAAGCTTTTAAAGTCTATTCTCTCGAATACGGTTATAATTTCGATGCAAATTCGTTAAGTAATGGGCAAGAATGGCAAGCAGCAGTGACAATGGCGATGAATAATCTCCATCAAGCTAACTCCACTGGCAGCTTAACTTCTAGAAAGAATCATCCGCATATTCTATTATATGCTGAAGATCACGGAGTCGGAGGAATGGCTCAGTTTAACCATTCACTTTTATGCAAGTTAGCCACAGAAGGATACGAAGTTACTTGCGTTCAAACTGAAACTTCTAACCCATTAATTACTAAGCAAAAAGAACTTGGTATCCGTCACGTTTGGTTAGAGTTTGACACGATGAAAGAATTTTCCCGCATCGCCTACAATCAGGCTGATGCTGAAAATATTTTCTCGCAGTTTCCCCCCGATTTAATTATATTTAGTGATGGCTGGCCGATGGCAAATTTTGCAGCCAAGCAAGTAGCTTTAAAACGAGGGATCAACTATATCATTGCTTTAGGTTATATTGACCCAAGTTTTGCTAAATTCCATAGATGGGACAAAATTCCCTATTTAGATGCTGTCTCCTATCATTATGCTACGGCAAAATCTATGGTTGCAGTTTCTTCTGAAAATTTAAACTTATGCCAGAAATGTTTTAAAATGCCTCAAGACTGGGGAAAAGTTATCTATTACGGACGGCCTGATAGTTATTTTGTCCCCCCTGTTGCCACAACTCGCAACCGATTGCGACAGGAGGTAGGAATTCCAGAAGATGCCATAGTTTGTTTCACGGCAGCGCGTCTTACTCCCGTTAAAGGCTATCAGTATCAATTGGAAGCAATCGCGCAGTTAAAACAGAGTCCAGTATGGTCGCAAATTTATTTTGTTTGGGCCGGCCCTGGGGCGACTACTCACGATAATATGGAACCTGAATTGAGAGAAAAAGTATCAAATTTAGGAGTAAGCAACCAAGTTAAATTCTTAGGTCAACGGTGGGATATTTCAGATTGGCTCGATGCTAGCGATATTTTTATTCTACCATCAAAAGCAGAGGGAATGCCTTTAGCTGTGATGGAAGCAATGGCAAAAGGATTACCTGTAATTGCCACTGCTGTCAGTGGCATTCCAGAGGAGTTGGGGGAGACAGGAAAGTTATTACCTAACCCGAATCGCGATCCCAAAGGAACGGTGAGGGAATTGGCTATAACGATAGAATCTTGGGTCGCGAATTCGGAATTGAGGCAGTCTGTAGGCAAAGAATGTAAATTACGAGCCGAAAAAATGTTCCGGGAAGAACGGATGCTTCAGGAATATTTGAATACAATTGCAGAGGCTTTATCGAGGGAAAAAGATCCAGAAAAAAGATTTTTGAATCCGCGACTTGAAGAACAGATGAAATTAGTAGAAAAACAATTACGTTATAGCTCTTTGGTGTGGAGTGCTTGGCACGCTCATTGTCATGGTAATCTTGCTAAAATGTTTAGAGATTTGGAGGAATCTTTGACTTGTACGCCTTTTTTGACCACAGAAACTATCTTCTACTGGATACAAAACTTTGCCACTTTTTATGCAGAAGTTGGTAAAGAGTTTGATAGTTATTCTCTGATAGACTCAGTAGAATGGAAAGAATTAGTGGCGACTACATTAGGTGGTGAATTGGCTTTTGCGACTTAATAAAATTTCAGTTTTAACCCACAGTTATCTGGACACGACCTGCATATATCGAAACTGCACCGACGGCAACTTTACGTGATTCTTGCTATAGTCAAATTTGAATGAATACCATTAGGAGCCAATATGCGAACAAAATTTAGTGTCAAAAACTTGCTAAAGCTCCCGCAACTTTTGTTAGCATTGGCTACAGCTCTGTTAATACTATTTTTTGGTCAATTATCAACTTTTGGGCAGGTACAATCTAATGTAAACGTTGATTTTGCTGCCCCACAATCAATTAAGTCAGTCAGTGGTATCCTACACGGTATAGATCCAAGTAATCCACCAGATAGCACGATTAAACCACTACAGTTTAAACTTTGGCGAGCTGGAAGAGTTGATACCTACGACCGAGTTGTGAATTCAGGTGCTGAGTTTCAATTAATAGTAAGCGACCTCTGGGGATATGGAACTAATCCGAATGGATGGCCCTATCAAAATTATCCTGCCTGGGAAGCTTTTGTGCGACAACTTGCTCAACAAAATAAAGGTAAAAAAATCCTTTGGGATGTCTGGAATGAGCCTGACTGGGCAAATCCTTTTTGGGCGGGAACAAGAGAACAATTTTTTGAAACTTACAAACGGGCTTATCAAATATTACGTCAAGAATTAGGCCCAGAACCAATAATTGGAGGCCCAAGCATAGCAATTTATAGCAAAGATTATTTGATTGCTTTTCTCGAATACTGCAAGGCAAATAAACTGGAAGTTAATTTTTTATCTTGGCACGAACTGAATGATGATAACATTTTATTTGTTGACGATCATTTGATTGAAGCTAGACGCAATTTCATCCAAAGTCCAGCTTACGCAAGCCTAAAAATCAAAAAACTTTATGTGAATGAGATTGTCGGAGAGGTTGGACAGTATAGACCAGGAGATATTCTTGGTTATTTCTATAATTTGGAAAGAGGTCAAGCCGACGGTGCTTGTAGAGCTTGTTGGGGTAGCTTGGGACCCAATAAAGTTAGTAATTGCTTTAATAATACTCTGGCTGGGATGGTGACACCTAATTCTTTTCAGCCTAGAGCAGCTTGGTGGGCGAATAAAGCTTATGCTGATGGAGCTAGTTCGCGAGTGCGAAGTCAGTCATCCTCTGAGAGAGTTGTCGCTTTGGCTAGCAAGTCAAATTATAGCGGTAAAGCACAGGTATTATTAGGCTATTTCGATCGGAATAATTCTTCCTCAATCAGACTTGATGTTACTCTTGCAAACTTAAAACAGCTCGGTATTGCCCAGAATGGTAAAATCCATCTAAAATTAGAGAAAATTCCTAACGCTCAAGAGGCGGCTGTGCAGAAATTAGTGATTTTGAAGGAAGAGGATGTGTCTATTGGAAGCGGAACATTGAGATATGTTATTCCTAATTTTGGTCTACATGAAGCCTATGTGTTGACTATTGGCTAAGTGATATCGTAAAGCCACGATATCGGGGTTACTATCCATAACAAAAGCGTGGCTATATGCTGCATAATTCCTAATTGATTAATCGGTTTCAATCTGCAAGATGCTCTGATGTAATTAAAAATAGAATATTGAGGGTTTCTTTGTGATAAAAAGAGCGTTAATTTGTGGCATTTCTGGTCAGGATGGAGCGTACTTAGCTGAACTCCTGCTTAAAAAAGGATATTTTGTCTGCGGAACTTCGCGGGATGCCCAAATGTCTGAATTCCGAAACCTCTCTCGTTTGGGCATTCGCGACTCCGTGAAGATGGAATCTATGTCTTTGAATGATTTTCGCAGCGTCTTGCAAGTCTTGACAAAAATTCAGCCCGATGAGGTGTACAATTTAGCTGGTCAGACTTCGGTGGGACTGTCGTTTGAACAGCCAGTTGAAACTCTGGAAAGTATTGCTACTGGGACTTTGAATCTTTTAGAAGCGATTCGGTTTACTGGGGGCAAGGTGAAATTATATAATGCCAGTTCTAGTGAATGTTTTGGTAATACGAGGGGTTTGGCGGCGGATGAAAATACCCCTTTTCATCCCAGAAGTCCCTATGCGGTGGCGAAAGCAACGGCTTTTTGGGAGGTAGCAAATTATCGGGAAGCTTACAATTTATTTGCGTGTTCTGGTATTCTATTTAATCATGAATCACCGTTGCGACCAGAAAGGTTCGTAACCCAAAAGATTGTGGCGGTAGCTTGTAGAATCGCTGGGGGAAGTTCGGAAAAGTTAAATTTGGGGAATATTTCAGTACAACGGGACTGGGGATGGGCCCCGGAGTATGTGGAGGCAATGTATTTGATGTTACAACAGTCGGATGCCGATGATTATGTAATTGCTACTGGCAAAAGTTATACTTTGGAGGAATTTGTAAAGGCAGCCTTTGCTTGTTTAGATTTGGATTGGCGGGAACATACGGTGATTGACGAGAGTCTGTATAGACCTACTGAGATTTCTATTGGTCGTGGAAATCCGGGTAAGGCTAAGGAAAAATTAGGTTGGGAAGCGAAGTATAAAATGCAAGATGTTGTGAGAATGATGATGGAGGCGAAAATGGTTTAGTTCTTAAGGGCAAAAAGATTTTTTTAGCCCTTTGAGAGTAAAAATATTGGGGTAATTTTCAGATTAATTAATGACCTTTACAAGCATAAAACAATGCAAGTAGTTATCCTAGCAGGTGGTCTCGGTACCCGTCTCCGAGAAGAAACAGAGTTTCGTCCTAAACCATTAGTAGATGTTGGAGGGCATCCTATTCTTTGGCATATTATGAAAATATATGCCCATTATGGCTTCCGCGACTTTATTGTTTGCTTGGGCTATCGTGGCAACATGATTAAGGAATATTTCCTCAATTATGAGGCAATGAACAATGACTTTACTATTTGCTTAGGCCGCCAAAATTCCATCAGGTATCACGGAGAACATCAGGAGCAAGATTTTAATGTCACCCTAGCTGAAACTGGTCAAGAAACTATGACTGGTGGTCGGGTGAAGCGGATTGAGAAATATATTACTGACGATATTTTCATGGTAACTTATGGGGATGGAGTAGCTGATGTAGATATTGCGGCGGTGGTTGATTTTCATAAATCCCATGGTAAACTGGCAACCATTACCACAGTCCGTCCTATTTCTAGATTTGGAATTTTAAATGTGGACGATCTGGGTCAAGTACAGCAGTTTACTGAAAAACCGCAATTAGATGGTTGGGTTAGTGCAGGATATTTGGTACTGAATCGCCAGATTTTTGATTATTTGGGTGGAGATGATTGTATTCTAGAGCGAGAGCCGCTAGAAAGGTTAGCAGCGGAAAGACAACTGATGGCTTACCGTCATAATGGTTTTTTCTTTGCGATGGATACTTACCGCGAGTATAAATATTTGAATGAACTGTGGGATAATGGAGAGGCTCCTTGGAGGGTGTGGGAATGAGGAATTTTTGGTGCGATCGTTCGGTGTTTGTAACTGGCTGTACTGGTTTATTGGGTAGTTGGTTAGTAAGAGATTTTACCCTGCGACGAGAATACACCGTTGCTCAGTGACTATGCTTATTTTTCTATTCAGATACTTGGCTAAGTCATACTAAGAGTTACACTGAATTGATGGTGGAACATTTTGGCTTTGACAAAACTAGCCAGGTGATTGAACAAGCTGATTTATTATTAGGTAAACATATTCGAGAATGGGGCGGTCAGTTTGTTGTCCCCATTCCGCAAGTGGAGGGAATCGTTTTAAAAATAATGAAAAACCTGTTATTATTCAAGAATATATAGAATATATTCCAGAAGTCCGAAGGTGAGTTTACAATTGGTGTACTTTGTTTACCAGATCAAAGATTAGTTTGTTCTATAGTATCCTAAATACGGAAGAAAAAAAATACATAGGAGTAATGTAAGATGGGATTGGGAGATTGCAAACAGCTAATGTTGGTGCTGAAAAATGAATATAATTTGCCAACATTTGTAGAAACGGGGACTTTTCAAGGCAGCACATCTGTGTGGGCGGCAGAGCATTTTCAAAAGGTATTGACAATAGAATTTGCTAAGCACATATATGAATCTACATCCAGTGCTTACAGCCATGTAAAAAATATAGAATTTTTGTGGGGTCATACAAAAGAGCAGCTTAAATTAGTTGTCCCTCAACTCAAAGAGCCTGCTCTATTCTGGTTAGATGCTCATTGGATGGGTGGCGGTACTGCCGGAGAAAATGATGAGTGCCCGCTGCTCGAAGAGTTGCAAGTAATCAATAATTCTGAATGCGAACATTTTATCCTGATTGACGATGCTCGATTGTTTTTGTCTCCCCCACCAAGTCCTCACCGTATAGAACAGTGGCCTAGCCTTAATGAAATAATTGCTACACTATCGGCAAAAACAAGCAGATACACAGTTATCTTTGAAGATGCCATAGTTTCTGTACCTGAACGAGCAAAATCGCTTGTAGCTCAGTTTTGTCAAGATGCTAATACTAAGGTATGGGAAGAGTTTGCGCGAACAGGTGAGTTCCGGGTAGCTACTGTTTTGCCCAAGCATCCAGAAGAGAAGAAAGAAACAGAAAAAATAACAAATAGCAGCTTTCAATATAGTGGTGAGAGCCAAGTTATCGCTAGATTTATTAATGCAGGGAATGTGGTTTTTGATGTAGGTGCTAATGCTGGGGATTGGACAGCGGAAGTGTTGAGTCAAGGACATGACGTAGAAATTCACCTGTTTGAACCAATTCCTCATGTCTACAAAAAGCTGATTCAGAACCTAGATAAACAAGTAATTTCCAATAATGTAGCTGTAGGGCAGAAGGAAGAAGTTAAGACATTTTATTATTACGAAGCCAATCCACCATTGAGTAGCTTTTACCGCCGAGTAGATGTGGAAAAACAAGGGTTGCTCAATACACCCAAAGAAATTACTGTTTTGACCACTAATATCGACAATTACTGTCAGCGCCACGGCATAAAGAGAATTAATTTTCTAAAAATAGATGTTGAGGGTGGCGAATTAGAAGTTCTTTATGGAGCAAAATATTTTCTAGAAACAGGCAGAATAGATTATCTGCAATTTGAATATGGAGGGACTTATCTAGATGCTAAAACGAGCTTGAAAGAAGCCTTTGAGTATTTGCAAAAATTCCGCTATTCAATTTTTAAGATTCTCCCGAATAAGTTAGAATATAAACCTACCTGGCTGTCAGAGGATGAAAACTTTGAGTTCAGTAATTTCTTGGCTGTAAATGAACGATTCCGCCAAAATGTTTTGGGTGAAGTACCCCGAATGCTGGACTTGCAGCAAATTTTCAGTCAATATGGGATCGTGCCGCACGGAGTTATTCACGTTGGAGCTCACGAAGGCACAGAAATCAGCACTTATCAAGCAATGGGCGTTCAAAAAGTGCTTTTTGTGGAAGCTAACCCGGTTGTGTTTGAACGGTTGCAAGCTAATATTGCTGGGGTGCCAAATGTTCAAGCGGTCAACTGTGCTGTTAGCCATGAAAATGGTACGGTAAACTTGCGCGTGACTTCGATCGATCAAAGCAGCTCTATTTTGCAACTGAAGCGCCATCTAGAACTTTATCCCAGCATTCAAGAAACGCATCAAGTTCAAGTACAGTCAAGAACGATTGATACGCTGCTGCAAGAACTGCAACTCAATCCTTATGAATTTAATATCTTAAATATAGATATTCAAGGGGCAGAACTGTTGGCTTTGCAAGGAGCAGCTAACTGGTTGAAATATGTCTCAGGAATCAACACGGAGGTGAATTATGAAGAACTGTATGATGGCTGCGCTTTAATCGATCAGTTGGACGAATTTCTGGAAATGCACGGCTTTCAGCGGGTGGCAACGGTAACGCACCATCCCTACTGGGGCGATGCTTTCTATGTCAAGAAGCCGCTGATTACGATGGCAGCATTCGCGATAGCGCGATTTGGTAATCAGATATTTGACTATGCTTTCTTGAAAATGTACACCAAAGAACACGGGATGCGGCTTGAGTTGCCAGCGTGGCCCGGTCAATATCTTTTCGGTCACAATGAGCCGCCAATTGCTCATCCATTGCCTCAAGTTAGAGAGCAACAATATCCCTATAAAAATTCAGAATCGGCAATACTGAACGCGCCCAAACCAATTACAAACGTAGATTTTTTTGGGTTTTTTCAGTTTCACACCAAGTATCATGCTCAGCAGAAAGAGTATTTCTGTTCGCTGTTCAAACCAGTGTCGGAAGTAGAAGCTAAGATGCAAGAAGCTGTTAACCGCTTGCGAGAACGAGGCAAAACAGTTGTGGCGTTGCATTTACGGCGGGGCGACTATAGTTGGGCAAGCGATATAGTTCCTTATCTTTCTATTGCTCCGAATGAATGGTACAGAGAATGGCTGGACGGTTTGTGGGAAACTCTGGATGAACCAGTATTGTTTATAGCTAGCGATGAAATCGAAAATGTTGTCGGGGATTTTGCTGATTACCACCCCGTAACAGCCAAAGATTTAGGTGTAGAGATGCCAGAAGCACCTTTTTATCCCGATTTTTATATATTGAGCCAGTGCGATGTTTTGGCTACTTCAAATAGCACGTTTTCTTTTGCAGCAGCGATGCTGAACGAACGATGCAAATTTTTCTTCCGACCGAATTTACAAAAGAACAAACTGATTCCCTTCGATCCTTGGAATAGCGAGCCGTTGCTGCGGGATAATCCCAATCAGGAGCCGACACCCCAGCAAGAAAATATCAGAAATAAGTGCAAACTGAGTGTGTGCGCGATTCTCAAAAATGAGGCACCCTATTTAATTGAGTGGTTGGAATTTCATAAAATAGCTGGTGTTGAAAGGTTTTATTTGTACGACAACAACAGCACTGACAACCCTTTTGAGATTGTTCAACCGTACATTAAGGCAGGCGAAGTTATTTGGCACGATTGGCCCTTGATACCAGGACAACTTCCAGCTTACGAACATTGTCTAGAAAACTACAGGCAAGGATCGGAGTGGATAGCTTTTATTGATTTGGATGAGTTTTTATTTCCCACAGAAAAGGACGATCTCAAAGAGGTATTAGAGGAGTTTTATGATTGTCCAGCAGTAGCAGTTAATTGGCTGGTTTTTGGATCTTCGGGTCACAAAACTAGACCAGAGGGCTTGCAAATAGAAAATTTTACTAAACGAGGCGTAAACGATTGGGAAATCAACAAGCATATCAAATCAATCGTGCGTCCTGTAGAGACTATGCGCCCTCTTTCACCTCACAATTTTACATATTTGAACGATCGGGTTGCGGCCACAGAAAGTAAAAAAACGATAGTGGGGCCTTGGTCTACAACAAATTCAGTGCAAAAGCTGCGAATTAATCATTATACGACTCGCTCTTTACAAGAAAGCAAAGAAAAAATGCTTCGAGGTATAGCCGATGCACTTGTTCCGAGACCTTGGATGTTTGACTCCACCGATCGCAATGAGATAGAAGATTTAACCATTCAACGTTTTGTTCCTCAGTTGAGACAAGCTGTTGATTCAGTTATATCTAAATCTCGAATAGCACAGATTTTAATGGAACAGTGGCGCTTGCAATCTAAGCTGTACCAGATGGAAATTGAATTAGAGGAATTTTCGATAAAACTGCACCAAACTCCAGGGGTATTTGAGCAATTTACAACTAAAGTGGAACCAATGAAAGAAGAACTTGAACTCTGGCAAGTTCAATATCACAAAACTCAGGAAGAACTCGCACAAACGAAGTCTCAACTCGTCGAAGTTGAGGCTAAACTGCAAGAGATGGAGAGTGTTGCAAATCCCTTAAATCAACTGGCAGAGTTGTATTTAGCTCAAGGAAAGTCGGAGGATGCGATCGCAGTTTGCGAGCAAGCACTAAAAATTCAACCCAAATTTGCTCCAGCCTACAAGACTTTGGGGAATATTTGCCAAGCTCAAGGTAAACTAGAAGATGCTAAGTCTTGGTATGCGAAAGCTCTTGAAATTCAGCCTAATTTTGCCCAAGCTTTAGCTAACCTCGGAACTGTTTGCGCGCAGCAGCATCTGTGGTCAGAGGCGATCGCATCCTACCAAAAGGCGATCGCGATTCAACCGAATTTTGCTGGCATTTACCGCAACTTAGCTAGGGTTTTTTCGCAAATTGGTAGGGCAGAAGAATCTGTAGAGTGTTCTTATGCAGCCGTGATTTTAGAACCCAAAACAACAGCAGAGGAATACTTTAACCTGGGCAATGCTCTGTTAGGGCAAGGAAAACAAGAGCGCGCGATCGTGTGTTACCGTCGCGCTATTTATTTAAACCCAAATTTTTCTGAGGCTGGCGAGAAGTTAAAGGAAATTATGACTGTTGAAGTTGAAGCAGGAAATTAGCATTTACTGCCGCATCGCTACTAAAGCAAAGCACGGCCCGTGAGGAGTGTGAGGTTGATCGAAGTTGATGCGGATGTCGCTTAACCCAAAATAATTCAAACAGGAAATAATATCTTCACGGGTCATCCAGTTACTAAAGCGACTGCTACCACCGCAGAAACCAGTCGCTTTTACTTCACCTTTGTATTCTGCATATTCCTGACGGTGGAGTGTATGTTTAAAACCTTGATACTCAGCAGCAGTCTTCTCAGGAAACCTTTGAGAAAGATAAGTATTGCTGCGGATTATATCCTCGTCATAGTAGTGAGTCCATATAAAAACTCGATCTGAAACTTTAGCGATTAGACCAATTAGCTCAGCCGGATTTGTCATGTGGTAAAGTATGCCACTGGCGAAAGCAGTATCAAACTTAGCTGGATTTGATCGCAGATATTCTACGCAATCGCCACAAAGAAAGTGAGCATTGCGAAGTACTACAACTTCTTTGACAATCAGACACTTCAGGTAAGCGCGAGTGCTGGCCTCAACTGCTGTAATTGATGCTGCTCCTAGTTGTTCCAGCATATAGGTATGTCCAGCTTCCAGCGGACCGAGTTCGAGGATTGTTTGACCTGCAACTCCACCTAATTGCTCAATAGCCCAGGTAATGCGGGCATCTTCAAACAGTCCGCTTTGTCCCGCACTTAGTAATGACAAATTTCCAGGCAACTTAGATGCCCATTCACCTTGAAAAATATCCAGCGCATTCTGTACACTAGGGGCTGACTTAACATAATAATCTAGGATTTCCATACTGTTATAATTGTGGGGTGTTTGTGCGAAAAATAATTTGTTGTTTTCTTATAGATTCTCCAACTATGAGAGATATACAGAGAAAACTTTTTAATCAATAGAAATCAACCCCTATCTTTTTTAAGAAGGAGACGAAAACCAATTGATTGCTTGGAGTAACTCATTTTCATCGGTCACTTCTGAATAAGTTGGGAGCGGGTATCGCTGAGCCAGTCGATTCGTAGTAAGCTGCTACGCTTAGGGTATACAGTTGGCTCTTGATAGTCATGGCGGAATTCGATTATAACTGGAAATTCACTCACAATACCTTGATAATGCTTGAGAGCAAAGTCAATTGAACGTAATCCCATCCAAGAGTTCCTGGTTTTTTGTTGCCACCACAACCTATATCCAGTTTAAGATATTGCACAAGCTACCCCTTTATTTTTTTCTAAAAATACAAACAAGCTCTCCAAAATTTTCGTGAAACAGCTCAATCTCAAAACCCAAAAATAGATTTTTTTGACAGTATTCCAGAAATTCTGAGAAAGTCTCTGCTGTCCAGACGTGAAAATGAATGCTGTAATCTATGTCAAGTAAATACTGCATCCGCTCAGCCACCTGTGCTTCAGGAAATTTGTCAACTAGCCTGACATACTCTTCATAATGAGGCAGTCTTGACCATTCCGGCCCTTCTTTGTAGTCCCGAATTAAGTGGTCGAGGGAAGTGAGGGGTCGATCGCGATCGAAGGTATGACGTTTGTCCGGAACGCCTATGTACAGAATTCCTTCGGGTTTGACAACTCTCAAAAAGTTTTCCAGAGCGCCGATCGGATTTTGACAGTGTTCTATCATTTGATTGGCAATGACAAAATCCCAGGAGTTATCTGGTATGGATGAAAGAGTTTCGCCGTCATCTATAATATCAACATTTGCTAGATTGACCCCAGCTAGTTCTGGGTAGTGTTTCCTTAATTCTTCTACCGACATCCGATCTATGTAATGAACTTTAACGCCTGCTGGAAGTTCGAGAGGAGCATTGAGTGGGCCCACCTCAATTCCCTCACCTTTTAAGTATTGAGAAGCTATTTCTCTTCTTTTTGCGTACAGATCCATAGTTGATTGTCTGGTCTTTTAAGTTGGGCTTTGAGTCAATGGCACGGGCATGAGGCACGATCGACCTTTCTAGTTTACCCGATCGCGTGTCGGTCGATCGCTTGAGCGCGATCTCGCAGGTGCGTGCAATTGTCTTCGTTTACTTATTGGATAAAATTAATTGTAAGCTCGATTGCTTAAGGCTTGGCAGCGATCGCGTTCTCCATCTGTTCCTGTCTCACTAAAGCCGGGGCTAACTGTAACAAAACTTCTTCGTTGTCCGGTTCTAACTCTAGCAGTTTGTAGTATTCTGAGCTGTTATCGGGATTTTCCTCGATCGCCTGTCGATAACGTTTGATGACTTCTTCTCTGTCTTCGGTAGGCTCTAAAGTCGGGGCTTTCTGCTCTTCCTGTTCGCTGAGTTCAATCGCTTGACGGTAAGCTGCGATCGCCTCTTCGAGTTGTCCCAATTTGGCCAGACACTCTCCTAAGCCGTAGTAAGCTGTCTGATTCTGGGGATTATGTTCGATCAAACGACGATAAGCCGCGATCGCGTCTTCTAGTTTTCCCTGTTGTACCAAACTATTTCCCAACTGCAACCAGAGTTTCCAGTTATCGGGTTGAAGCTGCAAAAGATTTTGATAAGCTTCTACGTTGTCGGGATTGACTTCTATCATCTGGCGATAGGAGGCGATCGCTTCTGCTAAATTGGACTGATTTCCTTGTTGCACTACATTTGCCAAGGCATGATGAATCCAATCAGCATCAGGGTTCAACTCGCTAGCACGAGTATAAGCCGCGATCGCCTCATCCAGTTGACCCAATTTTGCTAAACTATTACCTAGCCCCACGTAAGTCCCAAAATGTTCGGGATTGAGTTCAATTGCATGGCGGAAGGCTGTAGCTGATTCTTCCCACTGTTGCTGTTGAGCTAGGGCATCCCCTAAGTGGTGGTAACTCCAAGCAAAATCTGGTTTGAGTTCGATTGCATGGCGGAAGGCTATGCTGGCTTCATCGCATCGACCTAGTTTTAATAAGGCTTCCCCTAAATGGTGGTGATACCAAGAAATGTCAGGATTTAGCTTGATGGCACGGCAATAAGCGGCGATCGCGTCTTCTAGTTTTCCCTCTTGGAGAAGTTGATTGCCTTTGTCAAACTCGGTCACAGCCATTTGCTCGTTCATTTTGCTAAATTACCTTTTTGCTATAAAATATTATGCCACACCCAATGGGGCTGCCTACTTTAGCACCAACTTGCTTATAATATACAGCAAATTCGACATTTATGAAGGACGGTAGGGACACGGCAATTCCGTGTCCTATGAGTATTGATCGAGAAGTTTGTGTGCATCATAACAGGGGGAACCTCCGATCTGCTGGGGAAGGCAAGTGATGTTTGATTGGTTTTATATAGAATTTAAACAGGTGGATGAAACGATTATTTTCAATTGGCGATCGCAGTGAACTCTAATCCACAATTTGGTCGGTGAGTCAATAGCATCGGTGCGATCGATTCCTCTAATTTTCCCTGTTGTACCAAGGGCAATGGTAAATTTTTGTTAAAGGCGACTGCTTTTGTGCTATCCTATATAAGTTATTTTGTTCAATTAGGTATAATCATGAAACCAACAGAAAGTCAAGACAGTTCGCTCAAGGGTAATAACTTAATATTTTTAATATCTCAGCCACGCGCTGGTTCTACACTAACACAACGGATTTTGGGGGGGCATCCTGATATTCATACTGTGTCTGAACCTTGGTTGATGTTATCTCCATTAACCGCTTGGCATTCAACTATTGGTTATAATGCTGATTACGATCAAGCTTTGGCTCAAGTAGCCGTTTCCAGTTTTATAGGTAGTCTTTCTCAAGGTGAAGAAGATTATGTTCAAGGCTTGCGTCGAATGTATTCCTATTTATATGAAAAAGCGAGAGAAGAATCTGGGAAGCGTTACTTTTTGGACAAAACTCCTAGATATTTCTATATAATTAATGAACTCTATAGAACTTTTCCCGAAGCACGATTTATATTTTTGTTCAGAAATCCTCTGTCTGTTTTGTGCTCTATTGTCGCAACTTGGGCTAACGATGATTTGCATGGTTTGTATACTCTTCAACAATTTAAAAATGACTTGTTCATTGCTCCTCAAAAATTACTAGAAGGAGTTACTACTTTAGGAAAGCAGTGCTTAGTAATGCACTATGAGTGGTTATTGATGAGATCTGATGAAGAAATTGCTAGAGTCTGTGACTTTTTAGGAATTTCGTTTAGACCCGAAGTGGCTGAGTATGGTGTAAGTAACACTTCTCCGGCATGGATTTATGGAGATCAAGTGAAGTTATATCAAAATACTAAACCAGATTCAAGCAACTTAAATAAATGGTTAGAAGATATAAAGCAGCCGCAGATATGGCGGCTGGCAAGTGATTATTTGCAAATATTGGGAGAGGGAACCATAGAAAGATTGGGTTATTCTTATCAAGAATTATGCTCAACATTAAATCAAGAAGTTCCCACGATAGAACAATTAAAAGATACTTTGCCACTGGAGTTTTATTGTGAAGAGACCTTATCATCAAGGAGTGAAGTTAGCCATTTTATACAATTGACTCAAAAAAGTTTGGGGGGATGGATAGGAGCTAAAAAGGAGACAGGAGACGCTTTATATGGTTTGCCAAAACAACAAGAAGCGCAGTATCAAGAGTCTTTGACAAGAGTGCATAGAGAGTCGCAAAAGTGGCAGACAGAATTAGAACAGTCCCAGTCTCAACTGCATCAGACCCAGGCAGAATTAGAACATTCCCAGTCTCAACTGCATCAGACTCAGGCTGAATTAGAACATTCCCAGTCTCAACTGCATCAGACTCAGGCTGAATTAGAACATTCCCAGTCTCAACTCCATCAAACTCAGGGGGAATTACAGGAGTCTAAAGAGGAGTTAGGTGAATTTCAGGCTATAGCTGAACAGTTTCAGGAACAACTGCACCAAACTCATGCAGTATTAGAACAGTCTCAAGGTAAACTACACGAGACTCAAACGGAACTGGCACAAACGAAGTCCCAACTTTATCAATCTCAGTGGGAAGAAGAAAGAAGTCGCTTTCAACTGCACCAGACTCAGGCTGAATTAGGCAAGAGTCAATCTGAACTCCATCAGATTAAAGCTCAATTGCAGCAGTCCCAGTCGCAAGTGGAGGAAACCCAGAGCCTCTTCCGACAAGCTCAATCACAGATTCATCAGATTCAGAAGAATAAAATTGAGTTAAAGCGAGTTTCCCATCAATTTTACCATCTTCAAGGGGAATTGGAACAGTCCCAGTCTCAACGGCATCAAACTCAGCAGGAATTGGAACAGTCTCAATCTCAATTGTCTCAGACTCAGCAGGAATTGGAACAGTCTCAGTCTCAACTGCATCAAACTCGGCAGGAATTGGAACAGTCTCAGTCTCAATTCTCTCAGGCTCAGGTAGAATTAGTCAGAAATCGGTTACAAAATCAGTATGTAACCAGTGAACCACAGTCAACAACTGCAACTGAGTATAAGTTGCTGGTATGGGATGCGTGGTATGCTTATCAAAGTGGCGATTTGAAGAAAATGCAACAGTGTTTGCACGAGTCTTTGAAATTAACACCTGTTTCACGAACCGAGTCTGTCGTCAACTGGTTGGAGAGTTTTGCTAAATTTGCTTCAGAAAAGGGGGATTATTTTGATAGCTACGCATTGACCAATTCACCAGAGTGGAAAAAGCTGATTCAACAGAGAGTCACTGTAAGCAAGGAGTGAGTAATTTTATGATTAGGTAATATCAATTCCGGCTGCACCGGAATGATATAGGTTTGGTTTCTGGCCACCAGTGGAAACAAGTAATCCCTTTAATCAAAGAAGGTTGCTGGAGAAGAACTTGACAGCGCTGAAATAACATTTCTTCTAATTCATCAAGATTGTGAAATGAACGATTGGCAATTGGTTCATTTACCAAGGGCCTGATTACGCTCTGCCGGTTGTAATTCGGGAGAATGAGAGGGCATAAATCAAGAGTGTAAACCCTCTGGAACTTGAACTTGTGGGCTAGTATGCCAACCAGCTTGGTCAATAGTTAAAATGATGTGTTTATCTTTACCTACACCAAATTCTATGGCAAAGTCTGCTAAAATTTATTAAAAACCTCGATGTTAACTTCAGGGGGCGCTTGTCGCCCCCGGAACTAAATATAGTGGTAGCGGCTTGTAATAAATTGGTTTGCTCTATTATCATTGTGCAACGCTTGTTTTCTTACTGATTCTAAAGCAGCAAATCCAAACTTACAGGAGTTCCTTTTTTAACAGGTTGAGTCACCCGACGACCCAGCAGCATCTCATAATACTTGGGCGGTAAACCATGACCGGGACGAATGGCGCGTAAATTATCGGGTGTAAATTGTTCACCTATTTCCATATCGTCAGCAATGTATAAACTGCGGCGAAACACTTTAGAAGCAGTTTCGGCTGCTGTAGCACCATAAGTAATTTTCCCTAGAGATTGCCAAGCCCGTTCTGTTTCGATAACTAATTGTTTCATTTCTGCCGGTTCCATTGAAAACGCCGAATCAACACCACCATCAGCACGACGCAGGGTAAAGTGCTTTTCAATTACTGTCGCACCTAGGGCAACACTGGCAACTGCGGCACCAATGCCCATTGTGTGGTCAGATAGACCAACTTGTACCCCAAAGAGTTCCCGTAAATGAGGAATCGTCAGGAGATTGCTGTTTTCTGGGGTGGCCGGATAGGTGCTGGTACATTTGAGTAAAATAATATCTTCACAACCCGCGTCCCTGGAGGTTCTGACGGTTTCATCTAATTCGGCTACTGTAGCCATACCCGTAGAAATTATCATGGGTTTTCCGGTGCTGGCAACTTGGCGAATTAGGGGCAAATCGGTATTTTCAAATGAGGCTATTTTGTAACAGGGGACATCTAAGGATTCGAGAAAATCAACGGCGGTGGCATCAAAGGGGGTGCTAAAGCCAATGATACCCAATTCTTTACAGCGTTTCAGAATGGGTTCGTGCCATTCCCAAGGGGTGTGCGCTTGCTGGTACAGTTCGTAGAGACTGTAACCGTACCATAGGCTGTTGGGGTCATTAATCAAAAACTCCCCTTCTTTAATGTCCAAGGTCATCGTATCGGCGGTGTAGGTTTGCAGCTTGAGGCCATGTGCGCCTGTTTTGGCTGCCGCTTCTACGATTTCTAAGGCTCTTTCTAAGGATTGGTTGTGATTGCCAGACATTTCGGCAATGATAAAGGGGGGATGGTTTTGTCCTATTTTGCAGTTGGCTATTTTAATTTCTGGCATAAATTTAGATGATCAGGTTTATATTTAGAACGAAGGCTTCAGCCGCTTCAACACCAATGATAGAGCCTCGCTACTTAGCTAAGCACTCTAAAGCAGTAAGTGAACGAGGATGGAGCCAATCGAACGATCATTGACTTTCGGGATAAGCCTATAGTCCAAACATTAAAGACCCTTTCTCCAAACCCAAATGCGCCCTTGCCCAAGATTCCCGATAGCCGGCAACTTGAGCGCGAGCTTATTAATTGGTGACTCGTATTTTGGCTCCTCACCTTCTTGTTGCGCCATCCAAGCATTAACTACGCGACTGAGTAAATAATACGTGGAAGAGTAGTAATCGATTGTTTCTAAGCTAACCCCTGGAAATTCAATCTGCTGGATTTCTGCATCAACAAGATATCTGTTGTGCCAAGGTGCTTGATATGGCTTTAGGCCTACGGCCAGTCTCAGTTCATTTATATCATTCAGGCCGTTTTGACTATTTTCACACATTATAAATGCGCCACCAGGCCTGAGCAGTTGGAACACATTTTCAATTGCTCTGCGTTGAGTGTACCAATCAGATAAATTAATAATTACCCGCTCGGTGTACACGAGGTCAAACTGATCTTGCACCTCGTTAAGATTGAGGATATCAAGCTGTTTGAAGCACAAGTTGCCCTTTAAAACTTGCCCCTCCAATAAGTTAGAAGCCTCCTGAATCATAGACTCCGAAAAATCAGTACCTACTATATTAATTTCAAATTGTCTCGCAAAGTGAATTGCAGAGACCCCGTTCCCACATCCTGCCTCCAATACATGAATGCCATCTTTGATATATCGACCTATGGCATTCATTTCGATTTCCTTGGCAATTACATCGTTTGTTCCTGCCCATAAACCCAGTCCTGCTCTCGAGTCCCAAAATTCTTTGATTGACTCTTTGTTGCTGTAACTCATCGTGTTTCTTTCCTTTGATTTTGCTTTAGCAAGGGTTTAGTCAAAATAAAACCCGATCATAAGACTAGGGTAACAGATTCACCATTTCTGAGACAACTCGCCTTGCGCCGTTGCCATCAACTAACTCCCGTCCTTTTTTACTCATGGTTTCACGCTTGGGGCGATCGCCGATCAATTCCTGCAATGCCAAACCAATCTGCTCGATCGTCACATCCTGATGCCAACTCAGATTGATGATTACACCTTGGCGATCTAGTTCTGGCGCGATTGCCTTCTGATTCTCTGCCAAAATCAGCAAAATACTGGGCAACCCCATAAACGCCAATTCCCAGCAAGTGCTACCCCCAGCGGAAATCGCCACATCTGCCCAAGCCATCAACTCTGGCATATTGGTTATATTCCTTTGCAAGCGGATAGGAAACCGTGAACTCTGCACCGCTATTTCCAGAGACTCATAATGGGGGTTACTACTTCCCGCCACCACCACTGCCTCCAGTTCCTCCACTTCCACAAGCTGCAAAGCCTGAATTATTTTTAGGGTGACATTATCCGGGTCTGCGCCTCCCAATGTCACCAAAACTTTTTTAGCAACTGGTGGGACGGTTCGCTGCCATTTCTGCCAGGGCCAAAACTCCCGCCGTAATAGGGCGTAACGAGTGCTAAGCAATAGCTGACTGTAGGGTTCTCGATGCTGATACCATTGCCGATCAGCGGAGATATTTTGATTTAGGACAAAATCAGCATAATAATGTTCCGCGTGTCCGTAATCATCAATAAATAATAGACGTAATCCAGAGTTTTTGAGAGTTTTCTGATATTCACTCCCGAATTGATACCCATCCACTACCACCCAACTGGCATTAAACTGATGAGCGAGTGCTGCTGTTTCCTTGGCATCCGCTAAACTCCCTGGTTCTACTGCCAAGTGAAGCACTTTCATTCCTTCTGATTTGAGGCGTTTCTCTAAAGCAGGGATGGGATTTGCCATGATAAAAATAGGCTGTCCTTGGGTATCCTGCCTGGGTTGAGCCAGTGCCAAGCAACGCATGACATGGCCTGTGCCTATTTGTGTAGAAGCATCTGCACGAATAATTAAGTTCATTTAATTCTTTATAGCAACCAATAGCATATTTGATGAAAGAAGATTTTGAGATAAAAAGTCCTGAAAAGATTCTCCTACTTCATCCCATTCGTCTATCAAGATTTGTTTCAAAAAAGGCTGATTACTGGCATCAAATTCACCCGAAATAATTTGTTTCCGTACTAATTCAGCATCAAGTTTTCCTGGAGTTTGTCGTTCAATCACGTCAAAACCACAAGACTCCAATAGCATGGTTAATGAATTGATATTAAATAGATTAATATGCTCATTATCAACGGCACTAGATTTTTGTCCTAGAGTGACTATATCAAAACCTTTAGAGTTAGGGCAAGTCACAATTAATATTCCTCCTTCGGTTAGCAAGTTATGACACTTGCCTAAAAAGTCTCTAGGACAAAAAAGGTGTTCAATTACTTCAAAATTTACTATTACATCAATAACTTCGTTGCCAAAATCAACTTTTTCTATAGGTTTCTCCACCACATTGATACCACGAGTGCGGCAAGTTTCTGCTAAGTCTGGAGTAGGCTCTACCCCAATGATTTTATGAAAAGTTCCAATTTTTTGCATTTCTTCGCAAAAAATTCCAAACCCTGCTCCCACCTCTAAAAGAGTATTTGTTTGAACCTTTAATTTTTTGCAAATTTCAATAACTTTTTGGACTCGCGGTCTAAATATTTTCTCGCGCCTCACCATTTCTGAAGCCGGAAAAATATACTTGTTCCAGTAGGCGTAGTTTTCTGAGTGCGCGTAATATTCATCTAGGTGTTGTGGTTGAGGGCGAGGATTGGCATATACTGTTTCGCAATGCTCACAAATCACAAATTGAATCTCGTATTTTTCGTAGACTTTTTGACTTTCAGCCGAACCACAAGCAGGACAATTGACTGTAACAAACTCATGCTTGTGTTGCAGCAAGCGGCGAATGTCGGCGGCCAAACGCTCAGCTTGATCTTTCATTAACTCATCAGGTCTAATCTCTGATTCTTTTAGCATAGTTTTTTCCTCAGAAGCGTGTTGAACAAGAACCAAATATACTGCACATAAACATCAATTTCCAGTGTTATCGCGAGACCTGTCCCCGATTAAATGGTATTTAAAAAAGCTTATTGTGTATTGATTTAAACTGAACATATCAAACAACCTGTTTGAGTGAGTAACAACTAAATACCCTCCGGGTTTGACAATTCTTGAAGCCTCTTGATAAAAAGTAAGTTCTTCCTCATCTGTCAAGTAGGCTAGGACATTAAAGCTAAGCAATCCATCCAGTGAGGCCGAGGGAATCTCCTTCAGATAATTAACATCACCCACCAGAATTAGAGAACTATCTAACCCGCAAGTTGTTAATCGTTGCTGTCCGAGTTGTATTATTTCAGGAGAAATATCAATGCCTGAAATTTTAGCCTTTTGTTTCTATAAACCACGGGAAAAGCACAGCATCTCCACAACCAAAATCAAAAATTTGTTTGTTTGGTTGAAATAGTTCGGATGGAATCAAAGAGCGAATGACATCCAATCGGTGTTTGTGATAGTCATTTTCCAAAGCCTCTGAATATCGGTTAGCCTCATCCGCCCAATATTGTTTGGAGTCAAGATTTTGTCCTAGTTTTTCCATAGTTCTCCCATTCCGTTATTTTAACAACTTAATTAACTAGCTTGGTTGGTGATCTTACCATAGGCTGATGGTTCTCCCCAAATATTGTCCTTAACCCACTGTCCGCCTTCAATCCGCCATACTCTGGAATCACGGAACTGGTCACAGATTTTATCAAACTCATCTTCGCTCATGCCGACATATTCTAACCATCGCTCCAAATCGTGTCGGGGCTTAATAGAGTCATATTTGCGAACCATCTCAATACCCTGTTCACGAGTCATCACGCCAGCCCGAATGTCTTTGCAGGCATGGTCGGTTCCGCGTCCATAGCCAAATTTGATGAATTTCAAGTAGTCATGGATGCCATTCTCGTGCATATCGTCCAGGTTAGAAATAGTTCGGTAAGTACGCTCAAAGGGTTGTTGGGCAGGTTTCCAGCCATATTGCTCCATCACCAGTTTCGAGTGTTCATTAGCTTCCCAATTGACAAAATTACTGAGATAAATGCCCCGCACTCCTAGTGCATCAATTTCCTCATCTGATGGATACTGTGCCCATAGTAAATCTTTGGCGGTCAACCCTTCTTGAAGGTCAGGTCGCCCCAGTTTTTTTAAACCCTCATCAGTGAAATCATACCAATCATATCCGCGCAGAGCGTGTTCCAAGCGAAACTTTGCGGTAAATTCTACTAAGTCGTTGTAGGAATACATTCCTCCTAAATCCATAAAACCATGTTCACCCCACAAAATCAACGGTACTTGATAGCGAACTGCAACTTGAATGGGTACTGTAAAAATCCCACAGTGTCCATGCCAGTTCATATCACCCTGAAGCTTGAAACCAATCCGGTTCATTTTGATTAGGGTATCCACACCGGGGCGGACAATAATGTGGTCGCAATCAAAAACCTCACGCATCCGGTACAGGTTATATTCACCTTCAGGGAGATAATTGTTTCCGTGATAAGTTACCAGAAGAGGCTTGAGACCCAATTCTTTAACAGCAATATGAGTCTGAAAGTAACTATCTTTCCCGCCACTGACTGGTATAACAATATCGTAGTTATTTAAAGAGCGGTATTCTTCTGTTAGCTCTTTTAACCATTGCCAGCGTTGTTGCCAGTCGATCTTTTCTTTCTGGCTGTGAGTACGACATCCAGAACACACCCCATTTTCATCAAAGGTTAAAGGGACGGCACTAATTGCCGGATAAACACATTTCGTACAGTATTGGACTGACATATTTTCTCCTTATCGCTGAATTTTCTATAAACGAACCTCAATGCCCGCTTTTGCCAAAGCCCGCTTTCCTCCTCTATCTGACAATTCCTTAAAGTGCCAAATATTAGCAGCAGCAACGGCAGAAGCACCTGCTTTTATGCCTTCAGCATAATGTTCATATCTACCAACACCACCACAAGCAATAACAGGAATCTTGGTGTCAGAACTCACCATATCAATGAGTTCCAAGTCATAGCCCAGTCCTGTCCCATCACGATTGATGCTATTGAGCAAGATTTCTCCGGCTCCTCGTTCTTCGACTTCTTTAGCCCATTTTTCTGGTTTTAAGCCTGTCGGTTGGCTTCCCCCCTTGATAAAAACCTCCATTTCTCCATTAGTATGTCTAAACACATCGATACTCACTACAATTGCTTGGCTCCCTAAAATATTTGCTGCTTGAGTAATCAACTGTGGATTTTCTACGGCTACCGTGTTAATTGTTATTTTATCAGCACCTCTACTAATTATTTGTTGCATCTGATTCATTGTACGAATCCTGCCCCCCCAGGTCAAGGGCATAAAGCAGGTTTTGCTAACTTCATCTAATATTGTGAGGGGGTCTCCTAAACCTTTGATTTTGTGATCGTCTCTACGCAAGTCATACTCATGGGTCTTACTAATATCCAAATATATCAACTCATCAACATTCCATTCATTGAAACGTTTAGCTTCATAAATAGGATTGCCAATAATTTGATGAATTTTAAATGACTCGCTGCGAACTAGCAAACCATTTTTCAAAAGTAAAATAGGGATAAGTCGTTTTTTAAGCATTAGTTTTAAATGTTGATTTGACAAAATTATCTAAAACTTTTAACCCAATTTTTTGACTTTTTTCTGGATGAAATTGAGTTGCATATATATTGTCTTTTTCCAGGCTGGCAACAAACTCTATACCATGACAAGTTAATCCGCTTATTACATTACTTTTATTTTCTACTTCAAAAACATAGCTATGCACAAAATAAAAAACTTGGGAATCTTCTAAATTTTTATAAAGTCCATCTTTTTTTAAAATTTGAACATCATTCCATCCCACATGGGGAACTCGAATTTGAGAATCGTTACTTACTATTCTATTTACTGTACCTGGAATCCAGTTTAAGCCTTTATGTAAACCATATTCAGTTCCCATTGTTGCTAATAGCTGCATACCCAAACAAATTCCCAGAAATGGTTTTCTTTTTTCTACGACTTCTTCTTCTAAAATCTCTAACCAACCAGACGAGCCGAGATTTTTCATCCCATCTCCAAAAGCACCCACACCAGGCAAAACTATATGGCTATATCGGTGCAAATCATCTGGATTTTGAGTAATAGATGCCATATAACCCATACGGCCAAAAGCATTGGAAACTGAACTCAAGTTGCCCATTCCATAATCAATGATTGCTATTCTGATGTGATTCGTCATAGAAATAAGTTTTAGTTACTTTTCAAGTAAGAACCAAGTGAGATCGTCTTGAGGAAAGTGGCTATCCCGATGATAGACGAATCCATAATTCAAAAGTTGCAAATTTTCAAACCTATCTAGCAGTTCCCCTGCAAAATCTCGCTTAAATAACTTGCCTTGATGACCTCTGTAAGTTATCTCAACTGGAGTAGGATTATAGTATTCAACGATACAAATATAGCGATCGCTGCTTTCGTACAATCGATCATAAACTTTTTCTAAACAATTAGGGTTAATATGAATTAGTACCCCTTTGATTAGTACAAAATCCCAAACCCGTGCTGGGTTGAAATCTAAAATTGATTGAGGGTAGATTTCTAACTTCATCCCTTCTATTTTTCTGAGTTCTTCAACTGCTAAATTGTTAATCTCAACCGCAGATACTTCTAACTCAGGCAACAGCTTTTTTATGGCTTCTATATTGAGTCCTCTATTGGCTCCAAATTCAATCAATGAATTTATTTTTTGAGTGTGAGAAAAAATTTTACTGAATAGGGCTAAGTTCCGAGCAATTAAGCTATCTCCTTGATTTCGATGAGTATATTCATCACCAAACCCCTGGCTCCAAAATTTTTCCTGTTCCGTCACGAAATTCACATCCTCGGGTTTTGTTGATTTATTTATCATAGTTTTTGACTTACATGACTATTAATAATGTACCACTCTGGATGCTGTTTTAGTAAACTCAAGCAATCTTCTAACGTAAAATTAGGTTTTATAGGATAAATTGCTTCGATTATTTTCTGAATCAACTCAAAATCTTCGGGAGTATCTACTGTCCATCGATGGTGACTGCAATCTTCAGAGTAAATAAAATAACCCAAACGATATCTTGATGGTTGCTGATGAATAAAAGGGGTTACGTGCTCGCGATCTGGTTGTGCTGTTGCTTCCCAAAAAGCCTGTTGCAATGTTGAAAAAGAAAACACTTCAGTATCCATACCTCTGGGATAAGTTCTTTCTAAGGAGTTAGAAACATAATCATAGTTTGATTGATTTTTTAGATAACAATCAATCACCTCATCGATAACTTTAGGGTCAATTAAAGGACAGTCGGAAGTTACCCGAACCACTATATCTACTTTGTGTTCCGTAGCTGCTTGATAATATCTTCCTAACACATCTTCTTCCGAACCGCGAAAGTAAGCAACAGCAAGACGGTTACATAATTCAACAATGGGTTCATCTGTTTCATTAGTGGTAGTAGCAATGACTATTTCATCTGCCAGCTTCACTCGTTGTAGTCTTTCAATCTGGTATTCGAGCAAAGGTTTTCCCAATACCTGCTTAAGTACCTTTCCAGGTAAGCGGGTAGAGGTCATTCTTGCTTGAACGATAATCACAGTTTTCATCTAAAAATATCTCTCATAACAGCTACAACTCGCTCTTGGTTTGCTTTTATTAAGCTATAGTAAATTGGAAGACTAATAGCTTCTTGATAATATTTTTCTGCTTCGGGAAAATCAGCAACTTTAAAACCTAAGTTTTGATAATAAGGTTGAGTAGGTACAGGAATATAGTGTAAATTTACTCCTATTTTTGCTGCTCGTAATTCGTCAAATACTTGTCGATGAGTTTTACCAATTTTATCTAGCTTCAGCCGAATTACATACAGATGCCAACTCGACTCAGTATCAGGATGTTGCCAAGGTAAAATTAAGGGAAAATCTTGCAACAAGCTATTGTAACCTTCTACCAACAGCCTACGACACGACACAAACTCATCTACCCTTTGCATCTGACTCGCGCCCAATGCTGCCTGAATGTCCGTCATCCGGTAGTTGAATCCCAACTCTAGCTGCTGGTAGTACCACAACCCGTGAGATTCACCCTGCATTAACTCAGGATTTCGGGTAATCCCGTGAGTCCGCAACCGAATCAGCTTTTCGTACAAATCCTCTTGATTGGTCACTACCATTCCCCCTTCCCCTGTGGTGATAATTTTAACAGGATGAAAGCTGAACACGGCCATATCGGAAAATAAACAACTTCCGACAGGATTATCCTCATATCTGGCCCCAATAGCATGAGACGCATCCTCCAGAATGGTAAAACCATACTTTCGAGACAGAGCTAAAATCCGCTCCATCTCGCAAGACTGTCCCGCAAAATGAACGGGAACCACCACTTTCGGCAGTTTTCCCTGTTGTTCAGCCTGAGTAAGTTTCTGCTCTAGCATCTCCACACTCAGATTGTAAGTATGGGGGTCAATATCCACAAAATCAACATCTGCACCACAATATAATCCACAATTTGCTGATGCCACAAAGGTATTAGGTGAAGTCCAGAGGACATCGCCTGCACTTAAACCTGCTGCCAAGCAAGCAATGTGCAAACCTGCTGTTGCACTGGAAACTGCCACTGCATATTTAGCCCCACAATACTCAGCGACTGATTTCTCGAATCTTTCTATAGCAGGGCCTTGAGTAATCCAGTCCGAGCGCAACACCTCAACCACAGCATCAATATCGGCTTGAGATATATCTTGGCGACCATAGGGGATAAACTGATTCATGGCTTGAGTATCTCTAATAACTGGGTAGCAGTTAACCATTCTTGATTTACATCTGAACTATAAACAAAATCTGGAGCCACAGGAATCCCCTGCTCGCCTAAAGCATTAGTAGTATAATCAAGGCTGTAGGAATATTCAATGGTGGGCTTAATTACATAATGGTCGTCAAACTCTAAAGTTAAGTGGGATGACTCAACGGGACACATGACTTCATGGAGTTTTTCACCCGGTCTAATGCCCACAATTTTATGAGGGACATCGGGTGCAAGAGCTTCTGCCATATCCGTCATTTTCATAGAAGGGATTTTAGGGACAAAAATTTCTCCCCCTTGCATCCTCGTAAAATTCTTGAGGACGAAATCAATGCCTTGATTGAGGGTAATCCAAAACCGAGTCATCCGTGGGTCTGTAATTGGGATTTCAGTCGCGCCATCTTGAATCAGTTTCTGGAAAAAAGGGACAACCGAACCCCTTGAACCCAGAACATTACCATAGCGGACAACGGAAAAGCGAGTTTTCCGATCTCCAGCCAGGTTATTGGCGGCAACAAATAACTTATCTGCGGCTAGTTTTGTCGCTCCATAAAGGTTAATGGGGTTAACAGCTTTATCAGTAGATAGAGCAATCACTTTGTCAACCCCTTGTTCCAGAGCCACATTAATGACGTTATCAGCCCCATTAATGTTGGTCTTAATGCACTCCATTGGATTGTATTCTGCTACTGGAATGTGCTTAAGTGCGGCGGCATGGATGACATAATCGACTTCCCGCATAGCCATTGCTAAACGTTGTTCATCCCTGACATCTCCTATGAAGTAGCGCATAATTGGAGAGTCAAATTTTTGCGCCATTTCATATTGCTTGAGTTCATCTCTGGAGTAAACAATAATTTTTTTAGGTTGGTGGTGATTCACTAGGGTTTCTACGCATTGTTTGCCGAAGGAACCAGTACCACCTGTGATTAGGATTGATTTGTTTTGGAACATGAGTTGTTTATTGAGCAGTGATGTTTTGTGGACTTATAACAGTTTTAATCAAGTCTCAATTAAGTTAACATTAAATTATTACATGATCAATCCAGCAGTTCATCAAATCTCAGTGAATCTTTCTTTTTCAGAAGAATCTGAGTCATAAAGTTCTTAAAAAATGTGTCTTCCTCTACGGTTCCAATTTCGTTGCTTTTTATCTTATTTGCCAAACTCTCCGCTACAGCCCACGGCTCTCCCCAGCCTAAATCCAAATTGCCTTTCCCTGCTGGTCTCATGTAATGATATAATATTGCATATGCTACATACGCTTTTTCAATTTTTTCAGGAGAAAGTTTGTCTTGCTTATGAATATAATCTAACAGAGATTTGTACTCATCCACTGATTGAGGATTATTGGTAAAGCCACATTCAGAATAACTAGAAGAACCAGCCAATATAGAAGGTATTCCAAAACAGGCTAACTCATGAGCTATTGTTCCACTTACAGTAATTACGGCATGACAAAAATCTATAAGCGATAGATTACTTAAATCATCGGGAGCTAACTTAATATGTTGATACGAACTATACTCATTATTTACCAATTCTTTTGCTGTTTTATCTACATTAAAACCCATCGAAATGTTGCCTACTTCTGGATGTTCTTTAACTATCCAATTTACAGAGTCAATTTGAGAACAAATTTTCAAGGTTTCTACGAAAGCTTCATAATAATCTACAAAAAGTCGATGACGATAGTAGTGTGGACTATCATTAAAAACATGGGATGCCACAATTACGATAGGGAGAGAGGGATCTAGATTCAATTGCTCACAAAATTCTAGATGTGTGTAAACTTTTTTATCCTTATAAGCCTTAGTTTCATAGAGCAAGCTCGCATCAGATAGCTTTATACCCGTTGTATTTTCCACAAGTTTTCTTCCAATGGCAGCAGACTCATGTCTATGATGATTCCAAAAATAAAGAAACAATTGTTCGGAAATAGAGAACTGACCATCATAGAGTTCATCGACGGTTTCATATCTACTTATGCACGGGCCACCTCCATCCAAAACTATTCCTTTTGCAGTGGCGACTAAACGCGATATCAATCCTTGAATGTAAACAGTTGCATGAGTGGTAATTAAAAATTTAACCTTGCAACTGTCCAGAAAATTTTTCCAGAAATTATATGCTAGACATTGAGACCCTAATCCAGCCATTACCCTTTGGTCAAGAATTGGTGTACTCATTGCGGCTTGTCTGATTAATAGATCGTACACTAGGTCTCCAATATGTAAATCATCACACTTGAAATCTTTCAGTAAATATTTGAAATTTTCGCTATTAGCATCTTGTGAAAACTTTTCTAGCTGATATTTTTGATGATCGGTTAAACCGTAATCAGCATTGCCAATGATAAGCTTTTCTACACCAAAAGATATCAATAATTGCTTTATTTGATGGTCATAGCCCCAAGCCACGAATGCTGCTATTCTATATCCATACAACTTTTGTAAACATTTAGCTGCAAGCAAATTCCATCCAGTCACCCCCACACCAAAAGCATTGCAAGCATGAAGCTCAATTAGAATCCACTCATCTCTTTTGCCAACCGATTGATGTGGCTCCCAAAAGTCACTGATAACCTGAAGATCCTTGAGAAAACTCTGGTTAAAAATTTTTTCTTCGTCTAAACCCAAATCAGATATTTTTTGTATAAATTTTTTATAGTCCGTATAATTATGCCTCATTGCTAACAAGCCTTGCCTGTATAATTGAATCAATTGCGCCTCTTGTCCTTGTTGAATCAACAAGTCTCCTATTAAATCATACGAGGGGTAATGTTGAAAATTCTTATCAATACATGATAACAGTTCTGCGATCGCATTTTGATAATCATTTTTTCCAATCTGAGCCTGAGCTAGATGATAATGGAAACCATGAAAACTAGGATTCAATCTAATGGCAGTCCTATACATCCCGATGGCTAGATCAAACTGACCTTTTTCTGCCAACAAATTGCCTAAACTTTCATAGGAAAACGAAGAATTGCCATTAAGTTCTATACTACGCTGATAGGCTCCCACTGCCTCTTCCCAACGCCCCAACTGTTCTAAAGCCTCTCCCAGCTTGTGGTAAGTCTTCCGCCGTAATTCATCATCTATAATCGAATCGCTCATAATTTAATGTATCAAATCAAGCAACAACAGCAGGGAAACCACTTTACGACCATTTGTATGATATATAATGCCATCGATATACGCACTTGTCAAGGAGATTCACTCTTAACTAGAGTTCCCCCCGTGTAGTTTCCCTCTCAGGCTTGTCCTGAGCTTGTCGAAGGGGCTGAAACCTCTGAGTTTCCCATTGACCGAACTTTTCTATGACCCTAAACTTGCCTGTTATAGATTATAGTGGTTAAAGAGAGTTGATATCTATCAAAACCTGTGCTATGGTAGCACCAATCTGTACGAAAACACAAGTACGTCAATATGCTCGAAAAAATAAACAACACGCGAAGTTATTCGGGCAGTGATAAAGCTCGGCAACTGGCAGCATCTCGCCTGCGAGAATACGCAAACAATGATTGCTTTTCACACAATCAATGAGAAATGTTATGCCAATGGTAGAGTACCTTGAGTTGGGGCCGGATCCTTGCAATATAGAAACGTTCAAAACTTTTATGTTATTTACAAATGATCTAGATAGATACCTCACACGGACAAAGTTTTTATGATACTTATCCAAGACTTGCCTCTTTCTTTGAGGAAGCAGGTTTTGCCTGGACTTCAGAAAAGATGTATTCAGATAAAGTGCCAGAGGAGATAAATTGAAAAAATTAATTATTTATGCTTGAGTCGAGGAATTAAGTATGTACTTTAATCAAAAAAAATACGAGGTCAATATGAATCTTAAAACTATGTGGAGTGACTTTCAAGATTTTACATATTCAAAGCAAAGCCACCTTTATAAAATTCCTAGATTCGGCGAACATATTGGGGTAGATCATAACCTAGCCAATTTGAAGTTATATCAAGATATTTTTGTCTACAACTTCATCGTTGATAATCTACCTCCTGGTTCAAAACTGTTAGAAGTTGGAGGTGGGAACTCTCGTATTATTGAAGCATTGAAACAGCAATACGAAATCTGGAATGTCGATAAGTTTGAAGGGGTAGGTAATGGTCCATTGCAAATCTCTGATGACCAAGGCTATCACCTTGTTTCTGCCTATATGGGAGAATTCAGCCCTGAACTTCCAGATAATTATTTCGATTGTGTATTCAGTCTCTCAACATTAGAGCACGTCTATCCAGAAACAGAGGAAAATTTTAAAAGTGTCTGTGATGATATCAATCGGGTTTTAAAAGCTGGGGGTCTTTCTCTCCATTTATTTGATGTTGTTAGCGAAAAAGAAGGTGTGCAGACAAATGTTTGGACAAACAAACTTCTACTATATATTTTTCAAAACATTGAAACGGTTAATCAGATGATCCCATTTGCCGAAATGCAAAAAGATCGGGATCTATATGTAATGTCTGAAGCTGCTTACAATAAGATGTGGGAACCTGTTACTCACCAAAGCTACCAATTATTTGGTAAGCCGCTTTCATATAATGTTTTATGGAAGAAGAAAAAAGTTTTGAAAGAATCAATTAATAGTATCAATTCAATCTCAAGCATACCATCTTCTTCACTAAAAAATTCCATAGAAACAAATAATCAAGGGGTGTCGGTAAGTCTGATTGTCAAAAAATCAGTTCCTAAAATATCAATAGTTACGCCTTCTTTTAACCAAGGAGAATTTTTAGAGGAATGTATTCAATCTATTTTGGAACAGGGTTATCCGAATCTTGAATATATTATTATGGATGGTGGTAGTAAAGATAATTCAATTGAGATAATAAAAAAGTATGAAAAGTATTTGAGCTACTGGCAAAGTCAGCCAGATGGAGGTCAATATATTGCGATTAATGATGCTTTCAAAAAAACTACGGGCGAAATTATGGCCTGGCTAAATTCTGATGATAAATATCATCAAAATGCTTTCTTTAAGGTAGCATCAGCTTTTACTAACCATCAGGAAATACAGTGGCTAACTGGGAGAGCTACTGCATGGGATCGAGATGGTAGAGTTACTTACTTTGAAGCGTCTATTCCAAAATGGTCAAGAGAATATCTATTGAACTTGACTAAAGAAATTAGAGAAAGACGAAGATTTATTCAACAAGAAAGTACATTTTGGAAACGTTCGCTTTGGGAACAAGCTGGTTCCCAACTAAATTTACAGCTCGAACTTGCAGGTGATTTTGAACTTTGGGTACGTTTCTCTCGGTATGCGTCGTTATTTCCTATTGATGACTTTTTAGGTGGGTTTAGATCCTATGAAGGTCAGCGGTCAAAACTGTATATAGATAAATATATGCAAGAAGTAGAGTTGGTTGTGAATCAGGAACGCCTTTTAGATAAAGAAGAATACACCCGATCAATAGCTGCACCAGAACCAATCATTGTTAGGTTGACGCTGAGAGAGTTAGTTGCTAATAAAAATTCTAAGGAACAACAAGATGATAACGGGGATAGAACGACAGTCACAATTCTTGAAAAAGGAGAGCATGAGGGGCAATCCCATCAGAAAGATGATGTAGTAATTGTGACGAGTATTGCACCCAAAAATCAAGAAAAACAGCGAGTGGCGATAGATAGCTGGCAAGCTTTAGGGTTTTCGGTTGTTTCATTAAATATACAGTCAGAAATTGACCAACTGCAACCTCTTTACCAGAATGTACTTTTTCATGCTGTCACTCGTGATGCACATTCTGAGGCTGGCAGACCATTGGTATATCTTGATGATGTTCTGCTGTATCTACGACAACGTGGCACAAGAATAGGTGGCATTATCAATTCTGATATATGTTTGAGAGCAGATTCTAACTTTCGTTTATTTATTGCCGAGGAATCCGTCAATTCTCTTGTATTTGGTAATAGGATTAATCTAGATTCCATTGATGATATCTATCTACAGTCACTGGATTGGATAGATAATACAGTAGGGAAGTATGAATATGGTTTTGATTATTTTTTCTTTGATACTTCTATTATAGACTTATATCCAACGGAGACATTTTGTATTGGGATGCCTTGGTGGGACTACTGGATGCCCGCAGCTATTTTACCCACTAATGTTGATTTAAAACTTCTCGATTCAAGAATAGCCTATCATGTTGTACATCCTACTAATTTTTCCGATTTAGCTTGGCGCAAGTATGGCATGAAAATAGCAAAATACTACCTAAATTATAATTCTTATGCAAAAATGGTTGAAGAAATACAGTCACCAAATTATGAACATGATAATTGGTATAGTTTTCACCCATTGGTGGAATTAGGAGAATATATTTTGGAGAAAATTTATAGAAGTAAAAGGACTAAAATTATTAAGTATTGTCCACAACAGTATGCCACAAAAGCTGTTAACGTTGAACTTTATAATTCAATACAACAACTAAGTTATCCTTGTAAAGTATCAGCGATCGTTTCGACTTACAATTCAGAAAAATTCATTAGAGGTCGCTTAGAAAATTTAGTTAATCAGACTTTATATACCAAAGGTCAACTAGAAATTATTGTGATTGACAGTAATTCTGAACAAAATGAGCGTTCAATCGTTAAAGAATTTCAGAACAAATACCCCCATATTATTTACGAACGTACCCCCAATCGAGAAACTATTTACGCGGCTTGGAATCGTGGCATTAAGATGTGTCATGGCCAATATTTGATTAATGCTAATGCTGACGATCGCTTGGCGACAAATGCACTAGAAATTATGGCCAATAAATTAGATGACGATAGCCATTTAAGTGCTGTTTATGGTGATTGGCTGATAACAGCAGTGGAAAACGATTCTTTTGATTCAAATTCTGACAAATTCAACTTTTATTATCCAGAATCTATTCCCCCCCTACTTTTGTATTACCAAATTACTACCCATGCTGCTTTAATCAAAAGAAGCGTCTTCGATCAGATTGGTTACTATAGAGACGATATGAAAGTTTTTGGTGATCGAGAATTTATGCTGCGGTTTTATGCTAATGGTTTGATGGCAAAAAAAATCCCAGATATCGTGGGATTGTACCATGAAAACCTCAACAGTATCAGCATGGGAGAAGTAGGATATACAGCATCAGAAAATGAATATAAACCCCTGCGAGATAACTATTTGCAACCTAAAAATTTATCTCGTTTGTTTGGCTACAATTCTGTGGTTTCCGACTCCCATTTAGCTCAATTATATGCCGTCCTGGGTGCTTGGGGAAAAGACTGTTATATCTGGAAAACTCACATCGTGAGCGATATAAATTTCGCGGAAAAAGTTTTCTGTAAGGCATTAGAACTGGATCAAACAAACTGTTTAGCACTAAACAATTTAGGAATAATTAGAGCGACTCAAGGAAACTACCAGCAAGCCACAGAAATGTTGAATTTAGCTTTACAACATAGCAATAGCGATCGACAAAATATCCAAAATAATATTGCTGCTGTAAACAATCAATGTAACACTTTTGCTGATTATTTTTGGGTAAAGCCCTCTATGCCAATGTTTGTACCCACAAATCAGCTTACTAACTCCTCAACATTAGAGAAACCTTTAGTTAGCGTCATCATCCCCACAAAAGACCGTCCCGAAATGCTTGCCCAAGCTATTCAAAGTGTTCTAAATCAAACATTCACCGAATTAGAAATCATTGTTGTCAACGATGGTGGTGTTGACGTACAAGCAGTCATATCACCCCTCAATACCAGGGGTAACATTGTCTATAAAAAACACAATCGCGCTCTCGAACGCTCCGCCGCCCGTAACACTGGCATCCGCGCCGCTCGTGGTAAATACATCGCCTACTTAGACGACGATGATAACTACTACCCCAATCACATCGAAACCCTAGTCAAATTCCTAGAAAATAGCGAATATAAAATCGCCTACACTGATGCTGTCATGGCAGAACAGAAAAAACAAAATGGTGAATATGTGACAGTTCACCGTAATGTTCCCTACTCCCTAGACTTTGACAAGGACAAAATCTTAGTGAGTAACTGCACTCCTAACTTATGTCTAATGCACGAAAAATCTTGCTTAGATGAAGTGGGCTTATTTGATGAAACCCTATCAACCCATGAAGATTGGGATTTAATAATTCGGCTATCTCGCAAATTTGACATCGCCCATATTAAGGAAACTACCTGCGAATTTACCCAAAGAAATGATGGCACTAACACAAGTAGCCATAACCGCCCTGATTTTACTCGCACGAGGGAGATTATTTTTAACAGATATCGCCAGTATGCTGAAGCTAACCCCACTATTTTAGAGGCTCAAAAAGAGGCTTTTATCGCAGAAGCAAACGAGTTAGCCCAGCAAGTGCAGAATCTACAATCTCAAGTAGTACAAAAAGAGTCACAATTACAGCAAACTCAAGCCGAAAAATCTCAGCTATCAGTACAAGTGGAAACTTGGCAACGCACAACTCAGGAGGTACAAGCTAAATTAGATGCGACTCAATCGGAAAAGGAATGGGTAAAATCTCAGTTGAATAGTTGGAAACAAACGGCAGAAGAAATGCAGATAGAATTGGATCGATCGCGCTCAAAACTGAAACAAGCCCAGTCACAATTAAATCTCTCAGCTTTCCCCATTGGTAAATCCTAGCCCAAGAAACCCGGTTTTTGCCAAAAACCGGGTTTCTTAAAAAAGCCCAAGTCCATTACTTCGTCTTCACTTCCAGCCCCCGACGATAACAAACACTAGCCTCCTTTTGTCGCCCCACCTTAGCCAAACTATCACCCAACTTATCATAAACCTCAGCCAAATCAGGATTAAGCTCGATCGCGTTTTGATAAAACTCGATCGCCCTCTCTACCATCCCCTTACCCAACCAAACATCACCCAAACCCGCGTAACACATAAAATCATCTGGATTAACCTTCACCGATCGATCGTAAGCATCGATCGCCTCATCCCACCGTCCCAACTTAGTCAAAGCATCCCCCAAATACCTATAAGCCTCCCCATTTTTCCCATCAAGTTCGATATTATCTGCATCAAGTTCGATATTATTTGCATCAAGTTCGATCGCCTTTTTATATTGAACAATCGCGCCCTCTAACTGATTTTGCAGTGCCAAAGCCTTACCAAACTGCAAATACAACACCGGCTCATCCGGCTTAATTTCCAAAACCTTTCGACAAACCTCCAAATTATTTGGATTCAGTTCAATACTCCTGCGATAGCAATTCACCGCAGCATCTAAATCCGCATCAATATCTTTTTGAAGCGGTTGCACCCTGGCTCGCTGCCGCAAAGCATCCCCTAAATGGAAATTAACCACATCCGAATTGGGAGCCACTTCCAAGGCTTTCTGGTAAGCCGCTATCGCCTCATCATACCGCCCCAACTGATACAGCGCAAACCCCAAATGATCCTGAGCCTCCAGCGAATTTGGCTCAAACTCCACCGACTTCCGGTATGCGCCTACTGCTTGCTCCCATCTTCCCAGCCGCGTCAACGCATCCCCCAAATGCTGGTAAACTATAGCCGCATTCGGTACAATATCAAGCGCTTTCTGATAAGATCCGATCGCCTCCTCCCACCGCTGCACGATCGACAAAGTATGGCCTAAATAGTGGTGAACGATCGCCGCCCCTGGTTCCAATTCAGAGGCCTGCTTATAAGATGCGATCGCCTCCTCCCATTGACCTTTAGCCGCCAAAGCCGTTCCCAACTTATAACGAAGCCAATAAAAATCAGGATTAAGCTGAATCGCCTTTCCGTAACCAGCAATAGCCTCTTCTAACTCATTTTTTCCTTGCAGCGCCTCTGCCAACTTCATGTACAATTCCCAAGAACCTGGATTCAGCGCGATCGCCTGACGCAAACACTCAATCCCCTCATCTACCTGTCCCAGCCTCGCCAAAACCTCCCACAAATTTTCATAAGGCAAAGCCGACTCAGCATCAAGTTCAATGGCATGACGCAAACACCCTAATGCCTCATCCAATTGACCTTGGAAGCACAAAGCCTTCCCCAAACTATTATGAAACTCATAAAAATCTGGATATATCTCCACAGCCCGCCTATAAGCTGCAACCGCCCCATCCCAATTGCCCTGCCGTTCCAGCATTTCCCCTAAACCATGCCAAGACCAAGCGGAATTTGGGTTCAGTTCACAAGCCCGCTGGTAACAGTCCCCAGCCTCTTCCAACTTCCCCTGTTGAGCCAAAACCTCACCTAAATTATGGTAATACCAAGAGAAATCAGGATTTAACTCAAGACATCGGCGATAAGCCGCCGCCGCTTCCTCCCACTTGCCCGATTGTTTAAATAAGTTGCCGTGGTTAAAATAAGTAGAAACATTGTCTTGATTTTTTTTCAATAAGTCATTCATATTTTTTTCGCCAATATTTATTAGAGTTGAAACTTTAAATTCTGGTGTAACGATTGTAGCAGAGAGAGGGAAAAACAGAAGCAAATTCTGCTCAGACAGCCTACTCACATTCAAATCCCCAATCCAAATGTGAGTAGATTGTTGTGGGCTGATTTATGCCTCAAGCCGAATCCCTGAGTCTTGACACACCCTTGTCAAATTTGGACTGTAATAAGGGTCATTGTCAATATACTTTTGCCAACGACCTTCTATAATCTTTGATTCTCGATCCAAGCGGGCTTTCTTCTCTGGATTATCCTCATAACCCCGGCTCTTAGATTCGTGATGGTAAAGAACCACATGAGGCAAGTAAATATTGCGGTAGCCCTTTTCTAACATCTTCAAACACAAATCCACATCATTGTAAGCTACAGTTAGCTCTTCATCAAACCCCCCCACACTCTCAAATACTTCCCGGCGACACATTAAACACGCAGCCGTTACCGCTGAAACGTTGTTAAGACCGATCGCATTCCCAAAATATCCTGGGATAGATCTAGACATATGATAATAGCTGTGACCTGCAACTCCCCCCCCCAGACCCATTACAACTCCAGCGTGTTGAATTTTGTTGTCTGAATATATTAACAAATTACCCACAGCTCCAATTGAGCTTCTTTGAGCTTGTTCAACCATTCCCTCAATCCAATCGGGAGTAATTACTTCTGTATCGTTATTCAAGAACAGCAAGTAATCTCCCTCAGCTTTACTAGCAGCGTAGTTGTTAATCTTAGAGAAATTGAAGGGAATATCTAAGAGATAACTCTTAAATCTTTTTGATTCCTTAGCTTTCCATTTCGCTAGAATTTCTGCCGTATGCTTCTCTTTACTACCGTTATCAATAACGATAACTTCGTAATTTGGGTAAACGCTTTTAGTAAAGATAGACTCCAAGCAGTTATCCAACACATCGCCTAAATCCTTGGTTGGAATGATGATACTCACCCGCTTGTAATCAGTAATTTTGTAGCGGACAATAAAATGTCCCAAAAACTCAGGAACGCTTTCCACTTGTCCCGGTTCACCCCTTCTCTCTATTGCCTCTTGCAAAGCTTTTTGAGATGCTTCGTAGGCATAGGGTTTTGCATCAGTTCCCCCAGCCGCAGAACCAGCGTGCATTCTCCAGTGGTAGAGAACTTTAGGAATGTGAAAGATTTTGTCAGTCTTTTCCGTAAACCTCAAAACTAAATCGTAATCTTGACCTCCCTCAAAACCTACTCTAAAACCACCAATTTCATTGATTAGCGATCGTCTGTAAGTTCCCAAATGACAAGTATACATCCGAGATAAAAATGAATCAGGACTCCATTCTGGCTTAAAAAACGGATTTATTAATTCCCGATCTTGATAAATTTTATCTTCATCTGAATAAATCATGTCCGCTTCAGGATGGCGGTTTAATAGCAAAACTACTTCATACAAAGCTTCAGGTGTCAGAGTATCGTCGTGGTCTAGTAGCGATATAAATTCTCCTGTAGCCAACTCCAAAGCGGAGTTTGAACTGAGAGAAATGTGACCGTTTTTAGTTCTATAAACTACTTTGATCCGACTATCTTTAGCTGTATATTCTGACAATATTTGCTTCACATGAGTAGCCGTTGATGCGTCGTCCGCAATACACAATTCCCAGCAAGGATAGATTTGATGCAAAACCGAGTCTATGGCTTCCCTCAGATAATTTTCAGGCGTATTATACACAGGCATGATAATACTAATCAGTGGCTTGTAGCTAAAGATTTCTACCGTCTCAGCCATCTTTCGCAAATCTGCTTCTCTGGGGCTGTTCTTAGCACGCCACCTTGTGTAAGCTGAGTCTTGACCGAGAAATAGTGCATCTCGGAGATTTTGATAATCCAAACCAAAAAGTTTGGGGTCGAGTTTGCTCGCCGTTTCGTAGGCTTCCAAAGCTTCTGAAAGCCGCTCTTGTTTAGCTAGAGTTTTCGCTAAATTGTAGTAAGACCAACCAAAAGTAGAATCTACCTCGATCGCTTGACGGTAAGCGATAACAGCTTCATCTAGGCGATCTTCTTGTTGAAATACGTCTCCTAAGTTATGGTAAGACCACACGAATTGGGGATTGAGTTCAATCGCTTTACGGTAAGAATTGATAGCTTGCTCCAGTTTACCTTGCGCTCTGTGGAGATCCCCTAAGTTGTGGTAAGTCCCGAAGTAGTTTGGGTTAACTTCGAGTGCTTTGGTGTAGGCTGCAATAGCTTCCTTGACTTTACCTTTTGCTTGAAAAGTCTCGCCTAATTTGTGGTACTCCGTATCTGCACCAATATTATCAATAGCTTTGCTGGAAGGTGCGATCGTTAAGCCATCACCCCCATGCACCGTTTTTGTCACCCCTTTTTTTTTTAACACCTCTTCCAACCGCGCCGAAATTCTCCGATCGCTAGGCTGAATCTGCAACGCCATCTGATAAAAAACGATCGCCCCATCCAACCAACCCTGTCTTACCAAAGCATCAGCCAACCCCACATAAAGATCGGCATCATTCGGCGCAATCTCCAAAGCCTTATGATACAGTTGCACATCATCGGGGTTGTACTCGATCGCCTCCCGATAAAGCTTACTCGCCGCCTCTAAATCCCATTGAGCCCTCTGTCTAATCGCATCAGCTAATTTTTGAGGTAGCCAAGGCAGATCCGGCTGAATCTCAGCAGCACGGCGGTAAGACGCGATCGCCTCATCCCACTCTTCCTGATGCTCTAAAGCTTGCCCCAAATTGTAATGAGCCCAAGCAAAATCTGGGTTAAGTTCCAACGCCCGCCTATAAACGGGAACCGCTTCCTCCCAACGTTCCAGCTCGATTAGAGCATCTCCTAAGTTATTTTGCGACCAGAAGAAATCTGGGTTAAGTTCAATTGCACGGCGGTAAGCTGCGATCGCCCCCTCCCAATCTTCCAGCTTCACCAAAGCCTCAGCTAAATTACTATGCGATCCAAAATGGTCAGCATTAAGCTCAATTGCCCGCTGGTAGGCCGCCGCCGCTTCTTCCCAGCGTTCCAGTTTCAGCAGCGCATCCCCTAAATTGTTCTGCGACCAGAAAAAATCATTTTTAACTTGATTCGCGCCAGCATAAGCCTCAGCAGCTTCTTCCCATCTTTCCAACTTCACCAGCGCATCGCCTAAATTATTATGCGACCACGAATGATCGGGATTTAACTTAATTGCGCTTAAGTAAGCAGGAACAGCCTCCTCCCACCGTTCCAACTTCATCAGCGCATCAGCTAAATTATTGTGCGACCAAGAATGGTCAGGATTTAACTCAATTGCACGGCGGTAAAAAGCAACCGATTCTTCCCAGTTCTCTTGATTTTTAAGGATTTCTGCTAACTCGTGGAATCCCCAAGAAGAACTAGGATTTAACTCCAGTCCCCGACGATAACAATCAATCCCCTGCTCTAGTTTCCCTTGTTCCAAGAAAGTTTTAGCTAAATTAATATATTCATCGGCTGTTGCCTTACTCGGATCGAGATTAAACCCTCGATACCAACATTCGGCTGCTTCCTGTGGCTTCCCTACCTGTGTCCACAGTTTGGCAAAATTGCGGTAAGCACCAGCGAAATCTGGTTTAATCGCGATCGCCTTTTGATAAGCTGCGATCGCCGATTGCCATTGTTGCTGACCCCCATATAGACTACCCAAATTAGCGTAAGCCTCAGCAAAATTCGGGTTAATTTCCAAAGCTTTGAGATAACAGTTTTTTGCATCCTCTACCTTGCCCATAGCTTGCAAGGCATTCCCCAATAATTTGTATATTGCCGCATCCGGTTTAAGTTGTAGCGATCGCCTACAGGCCGCGATCGCTTGGGGGAATTTCCCTTGTGCTAAATACCCCTCCGCCAAGATATTGTATGCTTCTGGGTCTTCTGTACTAATGCCGACTGCCGGTGCCGCAGGGCGCTGCTTAACAGTACCATTCGTCCTACTTGCCGAAGGCAGAGTATCCATACCCTGACTTGCCGAAGGCAAAGTATCCACGCCTTGACTGGCTGAAGGCAAAGTATCTATAGCTTGACTTGCCGAAGGTAGAGTATCTACACCCCCACTTGCCGTTTTGCCATTCGTAGCCTTCAATTCAATCGCTTTTCTATAATAGGGGGCGGCTTGCTCCAAATTACCCGCTTGCTTGAGAGCATCCCCCAAATTTTGGTAAGCCTGGGCCAAATTAGGATTTAATTTAATGGCGCGGCTGTAACAATTAACTGCCTCCTGTAGCTTCTGCTGCTGCAACAGGCTATTACCCAAATTCATGTGTTCCTCTGCCGTTGCCTTTTCCGGTTCCAGAGTGAATGCCTGATACCAGCAATCTTGAGATTGGGCATCCTTACCCATTTGGGCTAATACTTTAGCCAAATTCCGGTATACTCCCGCGAAATTTGGTTTCAGCGCGATCGCTTTTTGATAATGAGTGATGGCCTCCGACCATTTTTGCTCAGCGGCGTAAATACTGCCCAAGTTGGCATAAGCTTCAGCAAAATTTGGCTGAATTTGAATTGCCTTAGCATACCAGTGCCTTGCCTCCTCAACGCGACCTTGAGCTTGGAGGGCATTGCCCAAAGTTTTTAGAGCCTGTGCAAAATCGGGTTTTACCTTCAGGGCTTGTTCGCAAGCAGCGATCGCTTCCTCTACTTTCCCTTGGGATAAATAGATTTCTGCCCGTTGGTTGAAATGAACCGCTGTCGATTCGGCATTCACTGTCGATTGCATATTTGCACAAGCTCCAGAAGCAGCAATATAGTTATGACTTAGCAATATTAACTCAAGATGCACGCCTTAACGCTGAAAATTTTGCGATCGCGTGAGATGGTTAGTTATATTGACCTGTGCTGACGCTCACCCTTGCGATCCTGTTCCCGGCTACCTGCTATCGCCTGCACATCTCTATACAAACTGAATCAGGGAGTATTAGCGATCGGCTCAAAAATCGCGATCGCCACAAAATCAGAGTCAGGAACCAAGTTAGCGGGAGCTCTGTGTCAGTCTGATAATTGTTATAATATATGGATAGATTCTTGGGAGAATGCCCGTGTCGCCTTGGCCTAGTTTAGTAACTGCCTCAGCTTTACTCGTCTACTTAGTTTTCATCCTCAACGTCGGGAGAGCTAGAGCTAAGTATAAAATATCTCCCCCCCAGATGACAGGGAATCCTGACTTTGAGCGCGTGGTGCGCGTTCAGCAGAATACTTTAGAGCAACTTGTCATCTTTTTGCCGTCACTGTGGCTATTTTCCGAGTTTATCAGTCCAATTTGGGCTTCTGGAATTGGTGCATTTTGGTTAGTTGGGCGCATTTTATTTGCTTGGGGTTACTATCAAGCTGCGGAGAAACGGATGCTCGGTTTTGGAATTACTTCTTTAGCTAATTTTACTCTCCTTGGGGGCTCTTTAATCGGCATAATTTTGCAAATATTTAAGACTTCTCCATAGCTAATTGAGTCAAATAAACTAGGAAAAAATATGTCAGAGAAAGATAAAGATAAAGTTAAATTTGAAATCAGCCAACACCTCTTTGAGCAGCTTTCTGAATGGCAAGATAAAATGGAAGCAGCAGATCGATTAGCCGATGAGTCAGAGAAAAGGGAACCAACTATAACTGAAACTCATCCAGATATTTATGAAAGTCCTTCAAAAACAGATAATTCCTAGTCTGGGAATTGCATTATTTTTGGCAGCAATCTCTGTAATTCCTGCCTTGGCTAACCCTTTGACCAATAGTCAAATTCAGCGGGTGAATAGCGGTTTATTTAGATCGAATTCTCAAGACTTTTTTGAGGAAGGTAGACGTAAATTAGACAGAGAAATTGAAATTTTGCTCCAAAGACTGTTAACCTCCGATCGAGAGATACTTGAGATTGATGAGGAACTGCGATCTGAGCTATGCAGGGGGGAATTGAAAATATCAGCACAAGAGTTAGATAGAATGGACAATCACCAACTCAACACTCTTAATGCAAGAGTTAAAGAGATTTGTACGGCTAATCCACATAAAGCTGAGGCTATAAATTGATATAATAATATCATGTCCGGCAAATTGCTAACGTAGTAATGACGACGAATCGAGAAGAGATGGAAAAACTGAAATTATTAATGTTAGAAGCTGAAACGGCGGGTCAATTAGCTGCCTTAATTATTGACTTCACCCATGAAGAAATAATGCAGGTTTATAGGGAACTCGTACTAGAACAGCAAGCGAGAATTCAGGCAATTTGGAAGACATATTGGTTGAATAGCTAATATCAACTCTGGGTTCATTATCCCTTTTTCTTATAGTCCGCGTAGGCGGACTTTGTTTGTGTAGTAGCGATTTCAATCGCCGACAAATAAAGGGGATAACTAACCCGATTTAATATTAAAGCATTTTTTCCAAAAATTGCTTGGCGCGATCGCACTTCGGGTTACTGAAAAACTCCCTCGGCGGTTCATCCTCAGCCACTTTTCCACCATCCAGAAATAATATCCGGTGAGCTACTTCCCGCGCAAATCCCATCTCGTGAGTGACAATTGCCATTGTAATTCCCGTCTGCGCTAAAGCTTTCATCACATCTAACACTTCTTTAACCATTTCTGGATCGAGTGCAGAAGTCGGTTCGTCCATTAACAAAATTTCCGGTTCCATTGCCAAGGATCGTGCGATCGCCACCCGCTGTTTTTGTCCTCCCGACAGCTTAGAAGGGTAAACCTCCGCCTTATCTGACAAACCTACTTTTTCAAGCAATTCTAGTCCCTTTTGATGCGCCTCATCCTTAGCAACCTGCTTCACCTTTATAGGCGCATAAATCACATTTTGCAGTACCGTCATGTGCGGGAATAAATGAAAATGTTGAAACACCATCCCTACTTTCTGGCGAATTTTCATAATATCTACATTCGCCGAAGTAATATCAACTCCGTCAATGTAGATATTTCCAGAAGTAGGAATTTCCAGTAAATTTAAACAGCGTAAAAAAGTAGACTTACCGCACCCGGAAGGGCCGATAATGGCAATCACTTCTCCTTGATTAATCTCAGTGCTAATCTCGCGCAAAACCTTGAGATTACCAAAGGATTTATAGAGTCTGTCAACCTTAACTGCTACTTTGGAGTCTGCGTTCGAGTACATTTGCCCCCCAAGTTAAACTAAGCACCATTAAGTAGTAAATTATCCCCACAAATATCAAAGGTTCAAAGTAAATATACTTCTCTGCTCCAACAATTGTAGCGCGACGTAGCAAATCTTCTACGCCAATTACTGAAACTAAAGCTGAGTCTTTCAACAAAGCAATACTTTCATTTACCAAGGCAGGCAAAATATTTTTTAAAGCCTGCGGTAAAATAATATCCCCCATCATTAGTTTGTAGGGAACACCAAGGGACTCTGCTGCTTCCTTTTGCCCTTTATCTACAGCTTGAATTCCAGCGCGAATTGTTTCGGAGATATAAGCCCCAGAATTGAGGAAAAAAGTAATCACACCAGCTTGCAGCGCTGATATATTATACCCCGTAAGCTGTGGCGTTGCAAAGTAAACTAAAGTTAACTGCAAAATTAGGGGCGTTCCCCGGAAAATTGAAGTGTAGCCGTTGGCAAATAAGGAAAGAGGTTTAATGGTAGAAATCTTAAAGAGAGACAGGACAATTCCCCAAATAAATCCCAAAAATGCTGACAGCAGGGTAAATGTTAATGTGACCCAGATTCCGCCTAAGATAAAAGGCAGATTCGGCAATATTTTGCCAAAATCTAGACCAAATTTTGGGGTAGCGGCTGGCTGATCTGTAGTCGGTTCTTGAGCTATTGGTCGAGAAAACCACTGGGTAGCTAGTTCCTTAAGTTTACCATTGTCTTTCATTTGCTGGAGGACGCGGTTAAACTCTGGAACTAATCGCGAACCCTTCGGAAAGGCGATCGCAGAACCGCTTTCTTCAGTATTAGGAATTACATTAAATTCTAAGTCGGGATTTGATTCTGCATAACCCTTAGCAACAGTATCTTCAATTATCCCGGCAGTCAGTCGATTGGATTTAACTTCTTGAATGATATCAGCAATTTTATTTAGGGAAACTACCTCCACTCCCGCCATCTTTTTGACAGCTTCCTGCTGAATACTTCCCAGTTGTACGCCTACTTTTTTACCTGCTAAATCTTCAGGTTTGGTTAGTTTGCTGCCTTTATTAGCGACAATTGTATTTTGAGCTTCGTAATAAAGATCGGAAAAATCAACATTTTTTTTCCGTTCAGGTGTGGGAGTCATCCCTGCCATGACAAAATCGGCTCGCCCTGCTTGCAAAGCAGGAATTAAGCCGTTAAAATCCATACCGATGATTTGGAATTGATAGCCTAATTCTTTCGTAATATATTTGGCGATATCTACGTCAAAACCGATAATTTCATTACCACTAACAGCAGTATCTTTAAATTCATAGGGCGGGTAATCAGGGGAAGTCGCCATTGTTAAAGTCTTGTTGGCGGTTTGAGAATAACTCGCGATCGCAATCAATGAGAAAGCGACGGCGATCGCAACCACCATCAAGGATTTTAATTTTTTCCACCGTTTCATCTTCAGCATTCCCCTTAACAATCCCAGCAAACTAGGTAAACACTTCTGTGGCTTAGTTTAATGCGCCACCGTCCCGGCGGTCAAGATACCGCTAGGACGGCGGCGCTACCAACAATTATAGTAAGTCTTCTTCCAAATAGATAATTATCACATAAATTTACTTGTAGGGTACATAATTAATGCACCCTACTTATAGGGTCTAGAAAGTAAAGCTAGTTCGCAGAACTCCTACCCATGTTGTACCATTGTCGCTGTCGTGATCTGTATTGGTAATCACATAAACGCCAGGGGTAACGCTGATAAAGTCATTCACTTGGATGCGATATAGAGCTTCTACGTGGAGAGAAGTAGCATCATCTCTATTACTCTTAATATCATTCTCAGTCACCTTTGGCGGTATACCAACAATGATGCCACCAAGGTTGCCTTCTTTAAACAAATCCGGGAAAGCAAAAGCGATCGCACCGTTCCAAATCCCCGCACTTGCATCTCCCCCAGACAACTGTTTAGCATCTACATATCCTACCCAACTTGCAAGGGCAAATCGAGGGGAAAGTTGCCAACTTACCTCAAAACCGTAGTGATTTCCTCTGGTAGCTTCTTGGCCAAAAGGCTCATTAGCATTATTGCTGCCGGTGCCTATAGACAAGTTAACATCATTGCGGCGGGAGTAACTTCGGACATAACTTAATGCCAGATCGATCTGAGGAGTTGGCGAATAGGTCAATTGAGCTAAAGCGCCGTAGCTACCATTAAAAAGTCCGTTACCTTCAGTAGGATCGGCCGCAGTATTAGCGAGATAGCTCAAAGTTAAATTCAGCTTATTTCCTAATCGGTGATTAATCGCAATTCCTGTTTCTCCAGGGGTGTTGTAAATAGCAGGATTGAAGGCCCCAAACCGAGAAACAGCACCGTCAGCGGAACCCGCTAAATAGGGATTAATAATCGGCCCCACATCGTCAGAAGTAAGTCCTTTTGCCCCAATTTCAACAGTAGTGTTATTACCAAGAGGAAAGAGATAGCTTAATTTATCGAGAATGATTTGGGAACCGTCATCGCCGTCAAAGTTCGTGCGAGTCATTGGGGTTCCAGTTGTGCGATCCAACCTCGCCATATTTCTCGCTTGCAACCTGGTTCTCAATCTGTCTTCGCCAGTAAAGCTAGTGTCGAAATTCAAGCGCACCCGGTAGCCAAAGTTTGTATTAGTATTATCATCATCAACAGCGCCGTCTCCGAAGGTATCGGTGATTCCCCAAATGGTTTCTCCATTTAGCTTGGTAGTGGTTGAGAATTGATTGGCTTCGAGTTCCGTTGCCCGCGCTTCTAAGCTATCTACTCGACCTCGCAGAGTAGCTAATTCGGCGGCAAATTCTTCTTGCAATCGTTGCAATACCGCTAAATCTTCTTTGGTGACAAAGTTAGCTGTAGCTCCCCCTATTAATCTGGTAATTTGGTCTAAGCAAGCGTTTAATCCTGCGGCAAATTCGTATCGAGTTAATGCTCTATTACCGCGAAATGTACCATCGGGATATCCCGCTATACAGCCATAGCGTTCTACGAGGGATTGTAGGGCTTGAAATGCCCAATCTGTCGGCTGTACGTCGGATAGTTGAGATACTGATGTCACCTGACTCATGGAGTTGGTAACTTGCGATTTAGATACAAACTCTGTCTGAGTAGGATAATTTTGCTCTGGCTCAATTGCGGTGGGTTGCGATTGCTTTACTTCGTTGGCAATGACGATGGGGGCAACTGCGTTTGATGTGTTGGTAATATCCTCAACTTCTGAGTCAAATTGCTTTAGTTCGTTGGTAATTGCAATGGCATCTGTAGTATCAGAAATTTGACTAACAACCGCAGTTGTTTCTGTAGCAATAGCTATGTTTTCTACTAGCAAGGCATTGCTAATAACAGCTAGGCAAAACCAGAAGTTTTTCCCAAAAAATTTTGACATTGTTGCTACTCACACCTAATTAGAACTAGGGACTAGGGGCTAGGGGAAGAAGGGAATAGAATCAGAGGGCTAGGGTTAATAAAACCAACATCGTAAATACACCCTTGATTGCTGGAATCTAGATGTTACTGGATATCCAATCCAGTTGCTTAGCGATCGCCCATGCTTTTACTGGCAACTCTAATCTGCTTTGAGGATAGAATAGATGGGTACAGGATAGGATAGCAATAACAACTATGCAGCCAAATTTGATTTGACCGCTAAATTTAGACGCTCTCGCTCTTGAATAACTTGAATATTACTGCCTTATGAAATTTTTTCTGTCAAATTTGATATTTTTTAACGCAGGAAAGGAAAAATTTTACAAATTCTTTTCCTTCCTGCTTCTAAGGTAGCGACTCTAGGCATAACTGCCGGAAATCATCTCCTCGTTGCTCAAAGTTCTGATATTGGTCGAAACTAGCACAGGCTGGTGACAGCAGGACAACTTTCGCGTTATGCTCTTTAGCAAGTTCCGAACTTCGGGAAACGGCTCGTTCCATTGTTTCTACTATTTCCCAGTTGTTGTAATTAGCTTGTTGTAAACGCTTGGCGAAGGTGTCAGCAGCGTTACCAATTAGTAAAACGGCGGCGGCTTTGGCTTGAATGGTTTCGATCCAGGCGATATCGTCGCCTTCTTTGGCTTCACCGCCTGCAATTAGGATCGCGGGTGTCGCAACGGAGGCTAATCCGACTTCGGCTGCGTCGTAGTTGGTGGCTTTGCTATCATTAATAAAGTCTATGCCGGCCCAAGTGCGGATGTGTTCGAGGCGGTGGGGCACTCCGGGGAAATTAGCAATTGCTTGCGCGATCGCATCTTTCTCAATTCCTGCTAAACGCGCTGTCGCTACTGCCATCAATAAATTCTGCTGATTGTGAGATCCTACCATCCGCAAAGAATCAACGGGCAGAATTTTTTCATCCAGCGCGATCGCCCATCCATCTTCAATATACGCACCGCGCGCCGGATCTCCCAACAATTCCGCTTTACCTTTAACACTTGTCCAGCAAGCTTTTGGCCAACTTTCCACCCCTTTTTGGCGCAAATAAGGGTCATCTCCATTAATCACTTGCAACTCGGATTGCTTTAGCAAATGCGCTTTAATGTTGTAATAATTTTCTAAGGTTTTGTGGCGGCTGAGATGATCGGGAGTAAAAGTCGTCCAAATACTAATTTTAGGCGCAATTGAGGGCGATGATTCAATTTGATAACTGCTCATTTCTGCAATTACCCAATCGGGAGGCTTTTCGCCCAAAGCTAACTCACAAGCAGCATAGCCAATATTGCCACAAGCCGGAGCGTAAAAACCCGCCGATTGAAAGATAGCAGCAATCAGGGCGGTTGTAGTGGTTTTGCCGTTAGTGCCGGTGATCCCAATCCAAGGCTGAGATTGCAGATGTCGCCACGCGAGTTCTACTTCTCCTATTGTCTCAATTCCGAGCTCTCTGGCGCGGATTAATGCTGGTAAATCCCAAGGAACGCCAGGGCTCACAACTATTAATTTTAGAGGTGTTGCTGGTGCAAATGAATGGCACAACTCAACTGCAATACCTTCTGTTGCGAGTTCCTGTTGTTGCTGTTGTAAGATTGGGGAGGAGGCGCGATCGCTCAGCGTTACTGAGTAACCTTCCCGTTTTAATAGTCGCGCAGCAGCAATTCCCGATTTTCCTAAACCGATAATATAAGCATTGGGCATAGATTAAATGGCAGCGTCCCTGGTTTGACCAATCTTTATGTTATCACTTAATAGTATTTTTAAGGAATACGTCTTTCAAGTTCTTCTATTTTTTCGTCTAAGCGGACAATTTCTCTGGCTAAAGAGCTATTTACAGAGCCTTGGATCAACGAATAGAAAAGTAGCACGCTAAATAAAAACGAAAATAATTTGACTGACTCCGAGTTACTTGCTGCCAATATTAAGCATATTGTAATCATTATCCCGGTAATGATACCGGAACCCCATGTTAAGGGTTTTGCTAGTTTACGAATTAGCTCTCTCTCATTCATCGTTTTCTACCTTCGCTGCAATTTAAATTTTTTGCAATTATATTCAACTCTATAAGATGTTCACTGCACACTTACGTAACGCCGAGCTCAGTTGCGGTCAATTACCGCCCAGAGGGCGGCGTTACAGAAAGATTCTAACTTTTGACAATTTGACCAAAATCTGCTAATATCCGCGCATGATTCCGCAACAATCCCAATAAATTTAAGCGATTTTGCTTAATTTCAGGATTAGAATCCATCACTAAAACACTTTCTGGCCCATCGAAAAAGTTACTAACTGCCGGGGCAATTTCCGCTAAACTATCTACCAATTGCTGATAATTTCTACTTTCCTTAGATGCCTGAGTTTTCGGTACTAACTGCACAATTGCATCATAAAAAGCTTGTTCAGATGACTTTTGGAATAGTTTCGGATTAACAAACTTTTTAGGTTCTAATTCCATCTTATCTAAATCCCCCTGACTTGCTAACCGAGTTGAGCGATTAACAGTTTCGTAAATCTTATCCAAAGTGCCGTTATCGCGGATATTTTGGAGGAAAACTGCCCTTTCTAAGGTATCTAATAAATCTTGCAACGCCCGTTTAGTATATTCTAGATCGTTCTCTCCTAAAACTGCATTTACTAAGTCATAATCAATGCGTTTTTCCTCTTGTAACACAATGCGTTTTTCCTCTTGTAACAGCGTGCGGATGCGTTGTACGAAAAAGTCAGACAAGTCTGGCTGCAAATATGACAGCGTGCGGATGCGTTGCACGAAAAAGTCAGACAAGTCTGGCAGCAAATCTGGCAGTGCTAGGGGGCCATTTTGGGTAAATTCATTTACAACTTTTTCGATTAATTCGTCTAAATCTAGGGGCAATTGTGCCGCCCAAGTTATGTTAATTACCGCATTGGCTGACCGCCGCAAGGCAAAGGGGTCGGAGGAACCTGTTGGTTTCATCCCCAAACCAAAGATACTGACTAAAGTATCTAATTTATCGGCTAAAGCGACAACTTGACCTGTCAATGTTTGCGGTAAAATATCCCCTGCACCTCTGGGTAAGTAATGTTCAAAAATAGCCGTTGCTACTGCTTCCGGTTCGCCGCTAGCTAAGGCGTATTTTTGCCCCATGATTCCTTGTAATTCGGGGAATTCGTAGACCATTTGGGTAACGAGGTCGGCTTTACAAAGTAAGGCGGCGCGTGTAATATTTTCACGTTCTGCTTCTGTTACTTGCAATTGGTCGGCAATTAGGTTAGCTATTTTACTGAAGCGATTGATTTTATCCCGAACAGTGCCTAAATCTTCTTGAAAGGTGACTTTTTCTAATTGCGGTAAATAGCTTTCTAAGGGTTTAGCTAAGTCGGCTTTATAGAAAAAGTCGCCGTCAGCTAAGCGAGCACGAACTACTCGCCCGTTACCAGTGGCAATTACATCAGATTTTTCTGGATCGCCGTTGGAAATTGTGATGAAATAAGGTAATAATTCGCTGGAAGCTTCGCTTTTCAGGATGGGAAAATAGCGCTGATTTTTGACGATAATTGTGGTAATTGCTTCGGGGGGCAATATCAAAAATTCTTCGTCAAATTTTCCGACTACTGCTGTCGGCCATTCGACTAAGTTTGTGACTTCTTCTAACAATTCAGTGGTAATATCGGCTTTGCCGCCTTGTTTTTTCGCGGCGGCTTCTACTTGTTCTCGGATTTTAGTTTGACGCTTTTCTGGGTCAACTTCGATGTAGGCGGAACCCAGAGATTCTAGATAAATCTCAGCTTTGGGAATAGTGACTGGTTGCGGATGTAAAACTCGATGTCCTTGGGATATGCGATCGCTGTTTACGGTCTCTGAACCGTTGACTAATGTTATCGGCAATACGGCATCATCTAATAATGCTACCAGCCAGCGAATCGGTCGGGGAAATTTTAATTCTCCGTCTCCCCAACGCATTAATCTTTTACCTTCCAATTTGCTAATCCACTGGGGAATTAGTTCGGCTAAAATATCTGCTGTGGGACGGCCTGGGATTTTTTTAAGGATAAAAATAAAGTCGCCTTTGTCTGTGGGACGAATTTCTAAACTGTCGATTTCTACGCCTTGTTTTTTGGCAAATCCTTCTGCTGCTTTGGTGGGTTTGCCATCTTTAAATGCTGTGGCGGCGGGTGGCCCTTTGATTTCTTCTTCGCGATCGCTTTGCTGGGTTGGTAGTCCTTCGATGACAACTGCTAAACGTCGCGGGGTTCCATATACATTAATTGCATCATTTGTCAAGGATTGTTCGGCGATCGCAGCCGGAATTAGTCGTTGCCATTGCGCGATCGCTTCTTTGACAAAGGTTGCTGGTAATTCTTCTGTACCGACTTCTAATAAAAATGTCGCCATATCACTTATTGTTATTTTTGTCAATAGCGTTGAGGACTTAACCATTAAAATCTGAAACTTCGACCCCCCCAACCCCCCCTTGTTAAGGGGGGGCTTTTGATTCCCTGCTGTTAAGGGATTGATGTCCGTCCTACTGCTGGTGATGCTAATACCCCTTGTTAAGGGGGCTTTTGATCCCCCCCTTAACAAGGGGGGTTAGGGGGGTAAGTCCTAAAACAATCAACTTGCTAGTTCAAGCAATATCCAAAAAAGGCCCAAAAGTTGAGCATACCACGTAGAATCGGGATGAAACCAATCTTTCAACACCTGATGACTTTGGCGGAAGAACTGGGACAAAAATGGAGTGCGCGACTCCAACAAGATTATCCCGATATGAGCGCGATCGCGATCGAGAGTATTGTACGCTGGCTGTTGGGAGAAAAGCCAGAGCGGTTTGAAGCTCTACCTCCCGCTCAAAGGGCGATCGCTTCCCAAGCGATAGAATTTCAGTATGGGATTTTGCGACAGAGATATCTGGGAGTAACGCCAGAACAAGCTTACCGCAACTTGATCGGACGCTTGGGGGGTTTAGTCGTGTTGCGGGAGAAAATCAAGGCGTGGGTAGCATTAAGTCGCGATCGCCAGCGAAGTGCGGTAGAAGTATTACAAGAAGTAATTCAGGAAATGCTCAAAGGCGATCGCTACCTCCAGCAACAAATCGCCTGGATTGCTGAATGTACAGCCGATAAACGCCTCCGTAACGCCTTATTACTAGCGAATTTAGAAGAATATTGCTTGCGTCCGATTCGCAACCAACCGCTCTTAGTTTACCGTTTCGTTAACTACCTGCATCGCACCCAGCGAGGCGGCTTAACTCAAGTCCCAGCAGGCGATTGGGTGCGATTAGTCTCCGAGGAAATTGTCCCGCAGGATGCTGATGATAAAGTTAGCCTATTAGATGAACAAGCCGTAGAGCAATATCGAGAAAATCAAGCTTGGGAAGAGCAACAAGGACTCAGAAAGAAAGTACAAGTGGAATTTCAGGCTTATTTAGCAGATGAAGTCGATCCGATGGCCGCCGAATGGCTGCGACTGTACTTATTAGGACGTTCTCAAGAAGCGATCGCTCAAGCTTTAAATATACCAGTCAAGCAGATTTATCGGCTACGGGAAAAAGTTACATATCATGCTATTCGTAACTTTGCTGTCAAAGGCGCACCCGAATTAGTTGCAAATTGGCTAGAAACTTCCTTTGAACACAATTTAGGTTTACCGCCAAAGCAATGGCAAGAATTCTGGGAAAGCTTGACACCAGTTCAAAAGCAATTAATTCAAGATTTGAAAGCAGGTAAAACTGTAGATGCGATCGCGTCTGAAATGAAAATCAAAACCAATCACGTCATCGGCGAATGGAGCAAAATATATTTAGCCGCCCAAAACTTGCGGAATGGGTAATTGGTTATTGGTAATGGATAACTGCAATCTTTAGGTGTAAGATAAAAGCAGCACTCCCAAATTCTGAGGATTTTCTACCCGCGACAGGCGTTAATTGTTTTGACAAGGCACTCAACAGTAAAAAGAGCTAGAGTGCTTTTCCCAGATTGGGGATGTCAGACTTGAACAATACCGCTTCTAGTTCAACTAGAGCAGCTAAGCGCAAAGTTCTCAATTTTTGGTGCATCCGATTGTCGAGGGAGTTGCAGCTTTTAGTCGCACAAAAGAGGTTGATTTGCCTGTAAAAGCGCGATCGCTCGCGTCTGTCCAAGACACCAATGGGCCAATGCTATCCAAAACTCAAACTGACTGGGCTGCTGAAATGGCTTCCGAGCAGGTATTTTACCTGATTGATACTGTTCTACCTTTTGAAGCCTGCCTCTATTATCAAGTTCTGCCTCTCTCCCTAGAAGGTAGCATCTTTAAACTGGGTATTGTCGATCCGCAAGATGACTTAGCTTTGGACTACGTGCGGCGAATTTTAGCTTATATGAATTGCTCAGTGGTGACACAGCCGATTTCCTCGGAAGCTCAGCGATCGATGCTTTCGGCTTACTTGTTCCACACCAGCCAGCCACAGGAAACAGCAAAGGGAACGCCAGAGGGAGCAACTGTCAAAACTGCTGAAAACATTGCAGCGACTGGGGCTGATGATACCACTCTAATTTTAGTTCAGGAGCACGTTGATGGGTACAAACCTCAAACTCGGACAAGTGAACCATCCGCACCTGCAATAGCTAAACCGAGCCGATCTGAGGTTTCAGAATCGGGCACGCTGGATGTTTTAGATGTGCAAGCTTTATATTTATCTAGTCCCGTTGAAATTCTGGCTACTTTGCCACCGAAACAGTTATTACCAGAATTATTAGCTAGAGTTTTAGAGGGGGGAATTGGCCGACTATTTTTTGAGCGGCAGCATTCCCAAGGTAAGATTTTGTGGAGTCAGGATGGGATTTTAAAATCCGTATTGGAAGGTTTAGATGGGACGGTATTTCAAGGGGTAATTAATGAGTTAAAGCTGTTAACTCAATTGCCTTTAATTCCGCTGGAAGCACCTAAACAGGTAGAGATTGAACGAGTTTATAAGCAAAGTCATTTGCTCTTGCGGTTGCGAGTGATGCCTGGAACTCACGGAGAGGAAGCTACGCTTCAGGTTTTACGGGGAGCAGCTTTAAGGTTTTATCAGCAGCAACAGTTGTCTAATTTGAACAGGGATGCCTTGCGACTGGCGGAACAGCTTCAGCGGAAGGTAAATCAAATTCGCGATCGCACTCGTCTTGCTACTATGCCTGTAGATATTTCCGCTTTAGAACAGTTGCTTAAGAGTGTAGATCGGCAGCTTGAAGCTTTGATGGCTGAAAATAAACTTCATCATCCCGATCCTTAGATGAAGGATGTTGACGGTACAAGTTGATTGATTATTTGTTTGGACTTTTTTTGAATCTACTTGTGCCGATGGCTCAAAATATATCTTTTATATAGTTGGAAACACCTTGGCTACCGTTTCCATACTTTCTAGTGAATTCATTAATAAGCCGTTGAGCTGCGACTTCTATAGCATCATAAATTGAACTTTGTGCTAAAATTTGATTGGCTGACTGACGTAGGGTTTCAAATAGGTTATCAGTATATTCAGGATCTTCGCTCACAAAATCCCATAGTTCTCGACCAATTAAAGTTGTAATTTGCCAATTTGGTAAAAGTTGTTTCAGTAAACCAATTGTTACAGTCTGGTTAGTTCTCTTACCATAAGCTATACCAATACAACCTTGCTCGCCTTCATTAAATTTTTCTTGAATTTTTACGGCCCAATATACTATCTGGTCTTTATCCATATCATTCGGTCCACTTTTTACCTGAATCCAGCATCGATCGCCATCACTTGTAGTCTTAATTACGTCCCATCCAGACTTACCAGGAGGACTAGCAGCACTTTCCGAGCAAGATATCAAAAGTTTCTGGATAAAAAATCCCATTGATGTGACAATAGATCTAGTAGCGCTCATAAAAACATTAAGTCTCACCACTTCCTCTGGAGTTTCTAGATTTAGCGCTCTAATTAAAAATGGGTTAGGGTTAATTTTTTCTAAAGTCAAGTTTTGGAGCATAGTTAGTTGTCGCCTTGTGAAATCACGACAGATACTAGCTAAAAAATTCTCCGCTACTGTTAATTGTGGCGCAAGCTTACCGGATGCGATAAAAGCTAAAATACGTTCAATTTCATCATCAGTGAATTTAAGTGCTCTTTTACCAAAAATACTCCTAACATTTGTCAGATTTTCAGCTTTTAGAAGTAAAAATTCTTCTATATCTGCAAAGTGACCCGCAAAGCTGGCAGCTTTTGTGGCAGGAATTCCCAGTTCTTTTTCTAAAATAAATCCTAAAAGTTGATGAACCTGTTCTTCCGACATTATTGTAATTATAAAGTTGACGATAAAATTATTTAAAACAGAGAAAGCTGCTCAAAAATTTCTCTACCTTTAACTCGATCGCCTCTGATTATCTGGTAAAGATAGTGAGCGATTGCTGACCCCAAAAGTACCGGAACTGCATTTCCAATTTGCCGATACTTAGACGTAGTAGAACCATGAAAAACCCAGTCATCAGGGAAAGTTTGAATGCGTGCAGACTCTCTGACACTCAAAGGGCGTAATTCATCTGGGTGACACATATCAGTAGCCTTTTGATGAGGGCTAGTCGTAACCGTAGGTGATGGTTTATCCCATGTCAATCGCCGATAAAATCCAACTTTTCCGCCTTCAGATTTGTAAGCACCTCCCATTGCTTCCTGCTTTAACTCATTAGGTAAATTTTTCCAATTCTCACCAGCTTTTAACAGGCGCAAATACTTAAGACGAGCTTCAGAATAAGGAATATACTCTGGCTGAGGATCGATTAATCCTTTTAGTCCTTCCTTGAGTGTAATCCATTTTTGCAGTCTACTTACGCCACTTTGACTATGAGTAGGGAGCGGTAAAGTCACTGAATCGCTACCTTTATAACCAATAAAAATAACTCTTTCTCTAACTTGAGGTACGCCGTAGTCAGCAGCATTTAGTAACTCATAAACAACTTCATAGCCAATGCGTTTTATCTCTGCTAAAATCACTTGCATAGCAGCACCCGCCATCTCATCAGGTGCAAGATTTGGGTAGTTTATCCCTCTTTGTTCGTGAGGTCGGTGACGAATTGGGGCTGATAGCAATCCTCGGACATTTTCCATTATAAAAAACCGAGGTTGGATTTCTTCAACAATGCGGATAAAATCCATAAATAAGCTGCCACGCGGATCGCCAACAGACCCTCTTTTTCCGGCGGTACTGAATGGCTGACAAGGGGGGCCACCAGTCACAAGGTCTACTTCACCAGGGCGCAAAGGTCTATCTATACCTAATATCTTTCCACCTTCTTTAAGAAGAGTTTGAGCGCTGACTTCGCGAATATCTCTCGGTATCGCACATAGTGAAAGGTGGGGGCGGTTGAGAGAGATAGTTTTGACAGCATCAGGTTCAATTTCTACTAAGCTTACTGTCTGAAATCCGGCTTTTTCTAGCCCTAAATCTAAACCGCAAGCTCCGGTAAATAAACTAACAGATATTGGCTGATTATTAATCACCAACTTAATCCTCATACCAAATTACATTCAAATCGCAAACCTGCCCTCACTAATTAACAATGTAGGGGCAAGTTTAAAACCTGCCCCCACATTCTTTCTACATCTAAATTAACAACTAGCAACCTAAGCCAAAACTGGCACAGGCTGCGGCCAACGCTTCACCGCTTTACCAATCACGGCCAATTCACCCACCAATTGATCGAATTGATCTGGTGTCAAAGATTGCGGCCCATCCGATAACGCCTTCTTGGGATTCGGGTGTACTTCAATCATCAACGAATCTGTACCAGCCGCGATCGCAGCCATCGCCATCGAGGGCACATACTCCGCCAAACCAGTCCCGTGACTAGGATCGATCATAATCGGCAAATGAGTCAGCGATCGCAACACCGGAATCACCGACAAATCCAACGTATTCCGCGCATACTGGCGGTCAAACGTCCGAATACCCCGTTCGCACAAAATCACATCAGGATTACCAGCAGCCAAAATATACTCAGCCGCCATTAGCCAGTCTTCAATCGTCGCCGCCATCCCCCGCTTCAGCAGCACAGGCTTATTCCGCGCCCCCACCTTCTTCAACAGCGAGAAATTCTGCATATTTCGCGCACCCACTTGGATCACATCGGCTACTTCCTCGATCGCATCCAAATCAGCCGCATCCATTACTTCCGTAATAATCCCCAAACCGCTAGCTTCCCGCGCCGCCGCCAACAGTCCCAAAGCACTTTCGCCGTGTCCTTGGAACGCATAGGGAGAAGTCCGAGGTTTGTAAGCCCCACCGCGTAAAAAATGAGCACCAGCAGCTTTCACCCGCATCGCCGTCTCAACGATCATCTCCTCATTTTCCACCGAACAAGGCCCAGCCACGATCGTCAGCGGGTGATGTAGACCAATTGGTACGGTTCCTGCGGGAGTAGACACCAACACCTCGCTCGGTTCACCCTGGCGGTACTCCAGAGAAGCCCGCTTATAAGGACGTTCCACCCGCAACACTTCCTCAATCCAAGAGCTCATTTCCCGCAATTGCAGGGGCTCCAGTTCAACAGTATCGCCCACCAAACCGATCACAACCTTATAACGCCCGACAATTTTTTCTGGTGTCAGACCCCAAGTTGTAGTTAGTTCTTCATTAAGCTTGTCAATTTCGGCCTCTGGAGTGCCGGCCTTCATCACAATAATCATTTTTGTTCGTTGGTAATTGGTTAACAGTTAAACAGTTAACCGTTAACAGTTAACAGTTAACCGTTAACAATTAACTTTTTGGCTTTGCCGATCGCCACGCTGCCCGCATCCGTCCAAAATTGGTATTGAATTCTTCCCAACCAATGATGCTACCCGGATTTTCTTCATCCCAAGATGCAGAGAGGACACCATAACTCAGCCCTAAAACCCCTAAACCGAAAAAGCCCATGCTCAAAAGTACAACCACTGAGTTTGGTAAAGCCAACCAGCCCTTACTCACAACTAAATAACTGGCAATAAACGTCGAAATTCCGGCTGCTGTAGGTACGCCGCATAATAGTGCCATGCGGCGGATCATGCGTTTGCTGACCACATCTGGAATCGACATTGATGCCTGTGAGGTGGAGGGCTGCTTTGTGTCCTCAGCGACCTTTACCTGGGGTTCTGGGGGGGCTTTAGGCTTTTTTTTCGTTTTTTTAGCCGGTTCAAAGGGCAACCGCTCTTTAGGAGGTTCTGAGGACATAGAAGAAGGGGCTAGGGGCTAGGGGCTAGGGGCTAGGGGAAGAAGGGAATAGAATTAGCGGGCTTTAGCAATTTAGAGTGTCTTAAATGCCTTGGCGATTGCTATATTTCTGACTCTAGCCGCGAATGCCGAGGCGAGCAATTAAAGCTTGATAGCGAGCTCTATCTTGTTTCTGGATATAGCTTAGCAGGCGGCGGCGGCGACCGATTAACTGCATTAAACCGCGTCGGGAAGAAAAATCTTTTTGGTTGATTTTCAGGTGGGCGCTGAGTTTGCTAATGCGATCGCTCAGCATGGCTACTTGTAGGTCTGCCGATCCTGTATCGGTTTCATGGGCTTGATATTGACCCATGATTTCTTGTTTGCGCTCTTGTGTTAGTGCCATGAATCGAATTTATGTTTTACTTTACTAATGCGACAATCCCTAATAATATCACAAGGGATATAAAATTTTGCAGTCGCGATCGTCTTGTCAGGGCGAACACATCCGATCGCATCTGAATACCATTCTCTTTAAGCCGCTGGGAGTTTTAACCCCCATCTCAAACGTGAAAGTCAGTTAAAACCGACTGAAAAGCTCATCTGACAAGAGCTCTCTTGCAAAAGTATATCGAGCTCATTAGTCCGCGTAGGCGGACTTTGTTTGTGTAGACGCGATTTCAATCGCCGGGATATTGTCACGGGATATTGTCAATAGCTTTCGCTTACCATCCCTATTATCGACTCAACCAGGCGATCGCTTCTCGAATCCAATCTTCCGCATTACCTTTCTTTAACAAACTCGGATCTTGACTAAGAGCCTGTAATGCTTGCATTACCTCCGCTCCAGTATATCCCAAAGCGAGTAAAGTCATCTCCACTTCTTCTTGAATAACTGAACTGACTCCCGCAGGTACAGATGTTGACAAACCCTCTTGATTCCGCCATTCTGATAGTTTAGTTCTCAGTTCCAAAGCAAGGCGTTCGGCAGTTTTGTTACCAACACCGGGAGTTTTGGCCAAAATGCGAGTATTACCCCCAACTATAGCTTGAACTAAGTCTTGCAATCCTAAAGTTTCCAAAAGTGCGATCGCCAGTTGTGCCCCAATACCGCTAACACTGACTAATTGCCGAAATAAATCTCGTTCCGCACCGGAAATAAAACCGTATAATACCATTTGGTCTTCCTTAACTTGTTGGTGAGTGAAAACTTGCACCACTTCCCCCATTGCTGGCAATTGTCCCGTCATTCGAGGCAAAATTTGCACTTCATAACCGATTTGATTGACTTCCAGAATCAGCATGACGCGATTGTTACCTTTTTGGATATCTGCTACCGTACCTTTGAGATAGTTAATCATTACAACTAAGTCCTATTTAAAAATTAAAGCCATGTCTAAACATCAATTGCCATCTTGGCTTCCGCAACTTGGTTCTCAAGTCTGGATTCTAGCATTCGGTCGCTTTTTATCCCACACTGGCACTGGTTTTACTTTATTTTATGCTCCCATATTTTTTGTCAATCAACTTGGTTTATCTGCTACTGCTGTCGGTTTAGGTTTAGGTAGCGCTCAAGTTTCGGGAATTTTAGCCCGCATTTTGGGCGGTTCGTTGTCAGATTCTCCTGTTTGGGGCCGCCGTCGCACTTTGTTAATGTCAGCAATTATTTCTGCTGTAGCTTCTTTTCTGTTGGCAACTGCCAAAGATTTTACCGGGCTAGTATTAGGTAATGTTTTAATGGGTTTGGGAGTGGGTTTATATTGGCCGGCAACTGAAGCCGCAATCGCCGATTTAACAGAGGGAGAAGAACGCAGAGAAGCTTTTGCCTTAACACGATTGGCTGATAATTTAGGCTTACAAGTAGGAATTATTTTAGGAGGATTATTAATTACTTTGACTGGCGCTTATTGGGCGCTATTTGTAATTGATGGCATTTCATTTCTGATATTTTTTGTATTAGTTTACTTTACAATTACTGAAACCTACAAACCCAAGATTTCAGCTTTACCAGCGGGGACAGATGAAATTCAAAATGGCTGGAAAATTGCCTTACAGGATCGCAGTCTCCTAGTTTATGTCGTAGTAAATATTCTCTTCACTCTTTACATTTCCCAAACCCAAAGTACAATCCCTCTTTATCTTAGCAATTTTATCCCCGCAGCCGCATCAGGAAAAGGTTTTTCCCCCGGTACACTGACGGCATTATTTACTTGGCACACAATTTTACTTGTCAGTTGCCAATTGCCAATTGCCCGCGCTTTTAAGCGTTTTAGTCACACTAGATCCCTTGTAATTTCAGCCCTTTTATGGGGTATAGGATTTATCCTGATTGGTATGACGGGAATTGCTCATAGTGGTAACATTTTCTTTGCAATTTTAGGCTTAGGTATTTTGTCAATTGCTATTGTTAGTTATACTCCTGCGGCTTCTTCGATTGTAGCTGATTTAGCTCCAGAATCTTTGCGAGGTGTTTATTTATCAATTAATTCCCAGTGTTGGGCAATTGGTTATTTAATCGGGCCACCTTTAGGCGGTTGGGCTTTAGATAAAGGGAAAGTAATCGGAGATAATTTTTGGTTGGGTATAGCTTTAAGTGTGGGAGTTGCTATCTTGATTTTACAGCAACTTGAGCAAATGTTGAAGAAATAGATTTGAATAACCAATTATAAAGCTGTTAGTAGACCTCATCATGGGTTCCTATGTCAAGCAGAACAATAACTTCACTATTCGTTTCAGTTTCCTGTTCAATGGAAAAAAGCACGCGACAATCATAACCGCAAGAGCAAGACTGAAGACCTTCCAGTTTACCACTAAGTTTGTGAGTCCCCAAATTGGGAGCAAATACATCTACTTCCATTTGTTGCAGAGTTTCTTCAATACGTTGCTGAATCTCAGGATTTCTCCTAACAAACTTACGGAATGCTCGTTTAAATTTGGTGGTCAAAACCAACGCTCTCATACTTCTGTCTCGCTCAAAGAGTCGCGTAAAGTAGTAATAACATCTTGAGCTGACTGAGAACTAAATTTGCCTGCATGGAAATCAGCCAAAGTTTGTTGAGCATCGGTAGCCATCTCTGCACGGCAACTTTCGTGGCGACGGTTTTGGAGAATTTTTATCAGCATTTCCTGCTGTTCATAAGGCAGTTTTAATGCAGTTTCTAGCACTTGGTCGAGGGTATTCATGGAAAGTAGGGATTAAGGATATTTGCGTTTTCAATCATTGTTATTCTGTGAGAGCAACGAGCAACTAACTATCAACAACGAACAACTAAGCATTACTTTCGCCGTTGCTCCAACTTCCGATAAACCGCTCTCAAATCAACCTGATGATAAGCCAAAGCCACCAAAGTGTGATAGAATAGATCGGCGACTTCAGAAGCTATCCCATCCTTGTCATCATCCTTACAAGCCATCACCACCTCCGCCGACTCCTCGCCAATTTTCTTAAGAATCTTATTATCGCCACCTTCAAATAGCTTACAGGTGTAAGATGTTTCTATCGGACGATCGCGGCGATCGCAAATCACCTCAAACAACTGAGACAGTGCATCCGCAGGTGGCGCGACAACCTCCCCGTCAACCCGATGAAAACAACTCCTTTCCCCCGTGTGGCAAGCAATATCTCCCACCTGTTCCACCGTAAACAGCAAAGCATCGCTATCGCAGTCATAACGCACAGACTTAATATTCTGAACGTGACTCGAAGTCGCCCCCTTATGCCATAACTCCCCACGAGAACGACTCCAAAACCAAGTTTTCCCAGTTTCCAGAGTCTTTTGTAGCGATTCCCGACTCATCCATGCCATCATCAGCACCGTACCATCAAGATAATCTTGAACGATCGCAGGCACTAAACCCTGCTCGTTATAGCGAATTTTCTCAACCGGGATAGATTGGCTCAAAGCAGCGAAATCGGGAGCAGACATAATTTGAGGCTTCAAAAGTGAGGGCTGACTTTCTACAATATCATCTACCTTCCCCCTTCACTCCCCCGGAATACTCCTTCGAGGTTGAAAGCGTACCCGCCTGACCTAAAGTAGCAAAAAGTAAAGCTAGGGATTGTCAGCGATTGGCTTCTACGAGAAGATCGACTAATATAGTTTTTCTCTCATCCATTCTCACGCCTGTCTTCAAGCCTGTATTTAAGCATTCTAGCAACAAGAAACTTTCATTAAGGAGAAAACATTGGTTTCCACAACCTTGAAAACTACCAAATCCGAAGAAATTTTTGCCGCCGCCCAGAAATTAATGCCCGGAGGCGTTAGTTCCCCAGTACGCGCCTTCAAATCAGTAGGCGGACAACCCATCGTCTTTGATAGAGTCAAAGGAGCCTATATCTGGGATGTCGATGGCAACCAATACATCGACTACGTAGGCACTTGGGGCCCCGCCATCTGCGGTCACGCCCACCCCGAAGTCATCAACGCCCTGCGCGACTCCCTGGAAAAAGGCACCAGTTTCGGAGCCCCCTCTGCTTTGGAAAACGTACTAGCGGAAATGGTAATTGATGCCGTTCCCAGCATTGAAATGGTGCGTTTTGTCAACTCCGGAACAGAAGCTTGCATGGCCGTTTCCCGCCTGATGAGAGCTTTTACCGGACGCGATAAAATCATTAAATTTGAAGGTTGCTATCACGGTCACGCCGATATGTTCTTGGTGAAAGCCGGTTCTGGCGTAGCCACCTTGGGTTTACCTGACTCCCCTGGCGTACCCAAATCTGTCACGATTAACACTCTCAATGCTCCTTATAATGACTTGGAAGCTGTTAAGGCACTTTTTGCCGCCAATCCCGGTGAGATAGCAGGGGTAATTTTAGAACCAGTTGTCGGTAATGCCGGATTTATTGTACCGGATGCCGGCTTTTTGGAAGGCTTGCGAGAGATTACTAAGGAAAACAAAGCACTGTTAGTATTTGACGAAGTGATGACAGGTTTTCGCATTGCTTACGGCGGAGCTCAGCAAAAATTCGGTGTTACTCCCGACTTAACAACTTTGGGTAAAATCATCGGTGGCGGTTTACCAGTGGGCGCTTACGGTGGTCGTAAGGACATTATGGCAATGGTCGCTCCTTCGGGGCCGATGTATCAAGCGGGAACGCTTTCGGGTAATCCTTTGGCGATGACTGCTGGGATTAAGACTTTGGAATTGCTGCAAAAACCAGGGACTTATGAGCAGTTAGATAAGGTGACAAAAAAGCTGTCGGAAGGGTTGCTGAAAATTGCTAAGGAAACTGGTATTGCTGCTTGCGGTGGCCAAATTAGCGGAATGTTTGGCTTATTTTTTACTGGCGGCCCAGTTCACAATTATGAAGATGCTAAGAAGTCTGATTTGGGTAAATTTAGCCGTTTTCATCGGGGAATGTTAGAGCGAGGAATTTATCTTGCTCCTTCGCAATTTGAGGCTGGATTTACTTCTGTTGCTCACTCCGATGAGGATATTGACCGGACTTTGGCGGCGGCCCGTGAGGTGATGGCAAGTTTGTAATTGCTCTGTCTAACCCCCCTTAAAAAGTAGGGGGGCTAGGTCTTTTTAAATAGATTTTTGCGTTGCTCTGTGGTTGAATCTTACAAAAATAATTTATAATAAATAAAAAGGTTATCAGTGAAATATGACTGAATTACAAACAGCAGAACTACCAATAGCTAAGCTTTCCCCGGCTGAAATTTCACAATTAGAACAACTCTATACTCTCAGGGAAAAAAGCCAAGTTTTGGAGTTTATAGAAAAACATCCATTTTTACTTCCTTTATTGCTAGAAGCACCAGAAAAAATAAAACATTACTTTCCCGATACCCCACTTATTCTGGAAATTAAGATCGATCCAGAGGCGGTTTCAATGGAAGAACAGGAATTAGCTCTCTACATAGCATCAGAAATTGACCCAGACGAGTCAGCAGATAAACTTTTTCAGTTCGATCGAGATGGGTGGGAGGAGGTAAAAATTCGTTCGCAGGAAAAACTCTTTATTAATTTGGGGTATGAATGAGTTTTGATTGGTCTGAATATCTTACTAAGAATAGCTCAGATCCAGTTCGCCAACAGATCGGAAATAACTTAAAACGTCTTCGGGATAATCGCAACAAAGCTGATTATCACAATACATTTGCCATGTTATCTGTTGTTACCCTACAAACCCTGAGACTCGCTGCAAAAGTCATTTCTGACTTACAAGGTCTATCAACTATTAACAGTTAACTATTAACTCTTAACCAGATTCTCTTCCCACTTACGAGGCGCACTAGCGCGACGAATATTCCGCCAAATTTGAGTAGCGGCCAAAGTACCATCAGCAACAGCAATTGATACCTGATTTAATCCCTTTTTCAAATCACCAAGCGCAAAAATCCGGCTATGGCTAGTTTGCGCCATCTCATTAGTAACTAAATTCTCACCATCCCACTCTAACCCCTCAATTCCCTTTAAATAATGGTTATGGTAAACCGAACCCATACTAATTAAACCAGTCGTCGCCTCAACTACCGTACCATCTTTTAATTCCACACCGCTCATTTGATGTTTTTCACCCAAAAAACGAGCAATGGGGGACTCATATAAAGGATATCCATGATCCGCAAGCTTCTGTCTCATTGTATCGCTCACCTCACACAAACCATGAGTTAGCACCGAAATATAAGGAGTAAACCAATTCAACACAAACGCTGCATTGATTTGAGATTCGGAATTAACAATCAAAACTGCTTTCTGATCCCACATATCAAAACCATCACAAATCATGCAGACGTGAAGCGTATAACCTGCATAATTATAAAGATTCTGCATATCCTCAACTTCAGGTAAATTATCCATTATACCCGATGCGGCGATTAGATATTTACTCCGAAATACAGGATAAATACTATCTTTTTTTCCTACCTTTACCCGCACTGCTAATGTTTCTCCTTCATCGGTTACTTCTTCTACATAACCTCGAAGATGATCTGCGCCCCAGTCTAACGCTTGCTTAGTTCCATGATTTAATATATCTCTACCGGGCGTATGAGGATCTAATCCTAAATAATTACGCAAATCCTGCATCCAAAGGGATCGCCCTTTCCCTTTTTCTATTACTAAACATTTGAGCCCGTAGCGACCTAAATAGATTGCTGCGGATAGTCCACCCATACCACCGCCAACAATAATGGCATCGTAAACAGTATTAAGAGAAGCCTCAAGATTTTTACTAGATAGTTTCATAATTACAGCAACTAAGTAGATGAGTGGGAAAATACATAAGTATGTCATTGCGAGTGAAACGAAGTGAAACTAAGCAATCGCAGGGGTGAGGACAACTTACATTCTGTTACACAGCAAGATTTATTTGCGTCTACCTACTTACGTCAAGGATTGAAGGTTGATAGTTATGAGGTGACAGTCTACTGTGTTTGCTCGCTTTGACACTAATAGTGATGAAATTCTCGACAATTTCTAGTAACTGTCTTCCTAACGATAGTTAGTAAATTGCAGCGCTACCGGATAATCTTCCTCCTTCAAGCGCTGAATAATCAATTGCAACTCATCCTTAGATTTAGCAGAAACCCGCACTGAATCTCCTTGAATTGAAGATTGAACTTTTTTAAATTCGTCGCGGATTAACTTATTAATTTGTTTGGCAATTTCCTGGGCAATTCCTTTTTTCAGCTTAATCTCTTGTCGCACCCGACTACCGCTAGCAGATTCTACTTTGCCATAATCAAAAATTTTCAGGGAAAGGTTTCTTTTAGCTGCCTTTGTTTGTAAAATAGTATGAATAGCATCAAGAGTGAATTCACTATCTGTATTCACATTAATTGACTCTTCGCTCAATTCTAAAGTCGTTTTCGTATCTTTTAAATCATAGCGACTTTGGATTTCGCGCACGGTTTGGTCAACAGCATTTACTAATTCTTGCCTGTCGAAGTCGCTGACAATATCAAATGAATATGTAGAAGCCATAAATCCTAATTGGTAATTGGTAATTGGTAATTGGTAATTGGTAATTGGTAATTGGTAATAGTTAGTTATGAGTTTTATTTTTCCACTAACAACTAACTACTAACCAATAACAATCAACCATTAACCATTAGCTATTAGCAGTTATCAAACTGAGAACAAATAAAGTACCAGTACAAAAAGAACCGATACCAAACATTAGCGATCGCGCCAGCGGTACATTCAGAATATAGAAAACTGAAAATAATAGCCGCGTTATCACAAAAATCAGCGCCGCCCAACCAGCCTCATCGGAATTTTGACCAGTCGCATAAGCCATAAAAGCCGCTGCGGCAAACACTACAAACGTCTCAAACGAATTTTGATGAGCCCAAGTTGCTCGCTGAGCATAAGCAGGCAATTTATCAAACATAGCGCGGGGTGCCTTTAAATCGTAGCCTACTTGCAAACGCCCATAGGCTACGACTAAATAAGGTACGTAAACTAACGCAGCCGCCGCTGCAATAGAATCTAGCAGAATTGTCGAAACAGGTAATTCCACGATCGCGATCGGCTTTGTATTTTAATCAAAATAGAACAGAGTAACTACTTTGCGCTGATCTTCGGCATCCCGGCAAGTTTGCAATAGGGTATGACTTTCGTGAAACGCAAAACAGATGAGCTGTTGACAACGAGATACAATCTCTTGATTGCACAACGCACTTGCTTCCCCTAGAGACAAAACATCATTTTTGGGATTTTCTACCAAGTGTATTACTTGATCGAGTTGTTCCCGAGACTCTCTAGGCTGGCGACTTAGACTTTGAGGCAAAATCACTGTCAGCAGGTTTGGATCGGCCCGCATGGCCCCCCGAATAGCTGCTGAATTTGTGCCTGTAGCCCCGGAGGTAATTAGTTGATTGCCTCCTAGAACTAGGGCATAGCTCAGCATCTCAATTAGTTGCTGATGGGTAATAGGAACGTGACGAGATCCTAATAATGCAATCCGTTTTGAGCCGGTTTGCTGGATCGCGACGAGTTCTTGTAAAAAATCATCTACCTTGGGTAGTTCAATTGATTGACTCAAAGATTGTATCAAGTTAAATATAACAACCTTGTAGATTTTAGCAGGTCTGGCAACTTTTGAACTTTTAATCTAAGGAGCGGGGGAGATGGGGGAGATGGGGAGCGGGGGAGATGGGGGAGATGGGGGAGATAGGGGAGATAGGGGAGATAGGGGAGATGGAACAGGAAAGACGAAGATTTCCCCTCTGCTCCTCTGCTCCCCCGCTCCTCTGCTCCTCTGCCCCCCCGCTCCTCTGCTCCTCTGCTCCTCTGCCCCCCCGCTCCCTCTCCTCGCCTTCCTACGTTTACCCTTGACCTAAAGATGTTATTAGTCGGTCAATGTCAAAATGCTCTGCCATTAACTGAGTGATGCACTCTACCTTAATCGGTTCGTGCAGGCGCACACTGCCAAAGGCTCTGTCGATAATTTCCACTGTGGTCAGGGTATCCAAATCAACGGATAAAACGGGAATTTCAACCTCTTCAGCCCGGCTGAGAACCAGGGGAGAAGGGGGGAGGTGGCCGGTTAAAATCAAGCACTGGGTCGAGCTTTCCAGGGCTGCTAGCTGAATGTCTGTGCGATCGCCTCCCGTAACTACTGCCATATTTCTCGCTTTGCGGAAATATTTTAGAGCGGAACTGACGTTCATCGCGCCAATAGAAAGACATTCCACCATCAAGTCCAAACGGTCGGCTCGACAGAGGACATCAGCTTTCAACTGCCGCACCAGTTCGTTAACGCTAACACTATGGAGCAAAGCACTTCTGGGGAGTATTCCCAATACAGGAATACCTTGGGCTTCCAAAAATGGTCGCACCATTCCTGTAACTACTTCTAGCTGTTCAGAGGGAACATCGTTAACTACAATGCCAACTAAGCGATCGCCCAAGCGCCGTTTAGCCGAGAGTAGAGCATCGACAAATTGGGAAATTGGCCGTACCACCAGCAGCACAGAGGCATCAACTGTCTCAGCCACTTGAGGTATGGATAAGTCAAATAGACTACCCTCTTCCAAATTACCTGGCCCCTCTAACAGCACCAAGCCAGGGGCTTGCGCTTGCGCGTGGCGAGCTAGAGACTGGCGATAATCAGTTCGATCTTCGCCCCGTAGCCGTTTGTGAATCGTAACCTCGTCCAGCGACAGCAGAGTTGGCTGCAACTGGCTGTCTGAAAGCTTCAACGTCTGGGCCACGAATCGCACATCTTCGTCTGCCCCATCAGCGCGATCGTCGCGGAAATAAGTTGCTAGGAGTTTGCCATAGCCAATAGCCTGTCCTTTTGCTTGGAACTGACAAGCCATTCCTAACGCGATCGCAGACTTACCGCTATAAGCTTCAGTCGATCCAATCAGCAAATAATTGGCGGATTTCGCCACGCCCTCACTCCTCAATTTCGACCTGTAAATTTGGACAAATTCATTTTTTTACCGAAATTCGCAACTAACAACCAGATTTCGCCCTATAATCACGCAAAAAGTTTGACAATTGCACGGATAGAGCCTTCTAACAATTGTTTTGATTGCTGGTTTGAATTTCTTGTTTTTACACAAGAATTACATATTTGAACTCTCACCCCGCTTAGGCTTCGCCGTAAGCTCTGCCGAACTGGATGGGATTCTTGAGGGCTAGGCGAACCTAACACACAATGGCATAAGCCTTAAAACCTTTAGACACTTGCTCGAATTCGAGGTTGTGTTTACTTGTTGTTTGTGGTTGGTGGTAGGCATTTGCTTCCCAAGCTCCAATTTATGATACACCACTTTGATTGAGGGGGGGCATAGAGAAGGATAAATCATTAAAGAACGGGGAGGCTGGGGAGGTTAGAGAGAGGGAGATAGCGAGGATGGGGGGGAGAGAAAAATTTACTTGGTTAGGATTTACTATTGGGGACTTAAGCAGGCTTGTGCAGTAACGCCGATCGGAAAAACGGTTTATTGACGGTTTTTGTACGCGGCATTACAGATATTTTTGCGTAATTTCTGACCTTGTAAAGCTGTAGCAAAAGTAAAAGATTGCTTCACTCCGTTTGTAATTACAAAAACTACGTTACTTTTGCGTAAGTTTTGAGATCCCAACATAGCAATCTCCCCGATCTCCCCCATCCTCCCCGATCTCCTACTCCAACTTAATCATCAAGGCGCATCAGCTTGCGGTAAAATCCTTTAGAAAAATCCACTGTACGAGTGCGCTGAAAAGTCAGCAGTACATCAATTAAGAAATTGACAAACTCCGAACTTTGCAGAGTGACTTCATAACTAAGCTCGGCATTGCCATCAAACAGTACGCGGCAGCGAGTTAAGTCAATTGGTAGTGAGGAGACATTCCAACTAGCAACAAAGGGAATATCCTCGCCCCCATCAATTTTCCGCGCTCCTTCTAAACTTTTGAGCTTGTAGAGGCTAATAGCTAAAGGTAGAAATCTTCGCCTCGTTTCCTGGCAGAAGGGCGCGTAGACTTTGGCTTCTTTCTCATCGGCTGGCTTCAGTTGAGGAATAGACATAATCAGGATCTCCTGAGAATTAATCTCAATTTGGACGGAAAACTCCACAACCCAACTATACTAGGGATTCGCAGGCTAAACTTGCCAACAACCAGTAGAGCTAAAAGCCTACAAACTGGTAAAGTGAATACTTGTCCCTAAAATCTGAACCTATTGGTGGTTAAATCTTGTTACCTATGCAGGAGAGTTCTTGGCCAGACAGCGATTCCATAAGCGAACTTAGCTTAGATATCCCTGAGTTAGCTCAGGAGAAACAGGGTATGGCAGAGGATTGGCGGAGCCAGGGAATCTTCCCCTCTCCCGCCCTCCCCCTCTCTTCCTCTTCCGATGTCCCCTTTTCGCCTTCTTTCCCTCAAAACTTATACCGGGGACGTAGGGGGAAAGCGGCTGTAGCTTTGACCATAATCTGGGGTGGTACGATTACTCTCCACTTAGTCTCTTGGGGCTCGTGGTTAGTTTGGGGTTTGACAGGCTTGTTATGGATTCACGCCTGTAGGGTTTTGTTTGCTAAGCCCCAATCTGTACCTGAGCCTTTGAGTGCCGAGAGTGAGGAAGATCGGGAGAATTGGCCTTATGTCTCGCTGCTGGTAGCTGCTAAAAATGAAGAGGCAGTTATTAGCGATTTGGTCAAGACGCTCTGCAATATAGATTATCCAACTAGCCGATACGAACTGTGGGTGATTGACGATCGCAGCACGGACAAAACTCCACAGGTGTTGGAACAATTGGCTAAAGAGTACGCTCAGTTGCGTGTCTTTCGCCGAGGGGCAGATGCTAGTGGGGGTAAGTCGGGAGCGCTCAATCAGGTGTTACCGATGACTAAAGGTGAAATTTTGGCGGTGTTTGATGCTGATGCGATCGTGGCTTCGGATATGCTGAGGCGGGTGCTGCCCATGTTTGAGCGATCGCAGGTGGGGGCGGTGCAGGTGCGAAAAGCGATCGCTAATGCTCCCCTGAATTTTTGGACTCGCGGCCAAGAGTCGGAGATGGCTCTCGATAGTTTTTTCCAGCAGCAGCGGACTGCTATAGGTGGGATTGGAGAATTGCGGGGTAATGGTCAATTTGTCCGACGCAGTGCTCTGGAGGGCTGCGGGGGCTGGAATGAGGAGACTATTACTGATGATTTGGATTTAACAATTCGACTACATTTAGACAAGTGGGATATTGAATTTTTAGCTTTTCCGGCGGTGTTAGAAGAAGGTGTTACTAATGCTTTGGCTTTGTGGCATCAGCGGAACCGCTGGGCAGAAGGTGGCTATCAACGTTATTTGGATTACTGGCGGTTGATTGTTCGCAACCGGATGGGAACTGGGAAAACTTGGGATTTATTTGGGTTTTGGGTAACGCAATATCTTTTACCTACTGTGGCGTTGCCTGATACTTTGATGTCGATTGTTCTGCGCCGCTTGCCGATAACTAGCCCTCTAACTGTGATGACGGTTACTCTATCTTTGGTAGGAATGTTTATAGGGCTGCGCCGTACTCGCAGGCAGACGAAATTTGCTGTTTCTAATGTTTTTCTTACTTTACTGCAAACCCTACGCGGTACGCTGTATATGTTGCATTGGTTGGTAGTTGTCGGCAGCGTGACCGCACGGATTTCGGTACGACCGAAGCAGCTAAAATGGGTGAAAACTATTCATCAAGGTACTGATATGGGTAATGGGTAATGGGTAATGGGTAATGGGTAATGGGTAATTGATGAGTTATTAGTAATTAATTCAAAACTCATGCAGGACTTACGGAGGAAGTGAAAAATTAATGGTTGCGATTAATTTGAGCTTGTTGAACTATAATTAGCAAAGGTGTTACACTTAGTTCACACTGACAAATTGTTTCTTTTGGCGTAAGTTTTGACTCGAAATAATTGCGAATTACAATTACTTTTTCCCAAGTAGGTAACACATTCTGTAACTGATATTACCAATTACCAATTACCAATTACCAATTACCAATTACCAATTACCAATTACCAATTACCAATTACCAATTACCAATTACCAATTACCAGTAATGGATTTATTAGAATATCAAGCTAAAGCGTTATTTCGGGAGATGGTGATTCCTGTGTTGCCATCGCAGCGGATTGATTACCCAACAGACTTAAAGGGGCTAAAAATTCCCTATCCTGTTGTACTGAAGTCTCAGGTGCGAGCGGGTGGTAGAGGCCGGGCGGGGGGCATCAAGTTTGTGGAAAATACGATTGATGCAGTGGCGGCGGCTCAGACAATTTTTAATTTGCCGATTATGGATGAGTACCCAGAAGTGCTACTGGCTGAGGCAAAGTATGATGCTGACCAAGAATTATACCTGGCTGTGCTGCTAGATCCTGTTGCTCGTCGGCCGGTACTTCTGGGTTCTAAGCAAGGGGGGATTAATGTAGAGGCGGCGATCGCTCAAATGCAGCAGGTGATTGTAGACCAAGATTTTTCGCCTTTCTATGCCAGACGCTTGACGCTAAAAATGGGATTGCAGGGAGCGCTGATTCAGTCGGTGAGTGCGATCGTGGAGAAGATGTACCAGTTGTTTGTTGAGAAAGATTTAGATTTGGTGGAAATTAATCCTCTGGGGATCAGCAGATCGGGTGAAGTGATGGCTCTAGATGGTAAAGTGACTGCTAATGATGAGGCTCTGGGACGGCATCTAGACTTGGCGGGATTGGTGGGTAAGAAACAGTTTGGGAGTAGGGGAAATATTGAGCGGGGGAGTGGGGGGGCGAGAGCATCGGGGGAAGTTTCCCACTCCTCAGTCTCTGGGTTACGAAGGTATGACTCGAATGTGGGGCGATCGCCTCTTGAGGCTAACTCCAATCCGCAGCAGCCGATTTCCCATTCTCAACTAAATTTGGTGGAACTTGAGGGGAATATTGGGATTTTGTGCAATGGAATTGGTCTGACAATGGCTACGCTGGATGCTGTAATTCATGCTAAGGGAAAGCCAGCTAATTTCTTGAATTTAGGTTCCTTTGAGCGCTATGAATTGACAGATACGCTGCGGGAGCGGTTGGAAAGGGGTTTGGAGTTGGTGAGTCAGGATAAAAGCGTTAAGGTGGTACTTGTCAATATTTTGGGCAGTGTAGCTGCTGGTGAGGAAATGACGTTGGCGATCGCGGCCTATCTAGAACGAAAAGCCCGCGCTAACCGTAATCCCCAGATTGTACTGCGCTTAGTGGGCAATCAACTGGACACAACTAAAGAGCGTTTAGCGGGACTTTCACTACAACTGGCAGAAAAGTTGGATGAGGCGGTAGCACAAGCTGTATCCTTGGCTAAGTAGTCACTGTTAACAGTTAACTGTTAACTGTCAACTGTTAACTGTCAACTGTCAACTGTTAACTGTCAACTGTCAACTGTTAACTGTCAACTGTCAACTGTCAACTGTTATAGCAACCGCTTTCGTCGGTTAGGAAGTTCTGAATTCCTGAAACCATTAGATTCTAGAATTCCCTTCTTCCCCTAAACCCTAGTCCCTAGTCCCTTTTTTCCCCTAACCCCTAGCCCCTAGTCCTTAGCTATAACTGTCAACTGGCATTCGCATGAATTTAACTCCACAGACCAAAGTCTTAGTGCAAGGCATTACAGAATCTCCCGCCTCAACTCAAGCTGCCTTGATGATGAAAGCCTACGGGACGAATGTAGTTGCGGGGGTGAGTCCGGGTCAGGGGGGACAAGAGTTGCACGGAATTCCAGTTTTTGACCTTGTGGAACAAGCGCTGTCTGCTTTTGGCAAGATTGACACTTCGGTAATTTTTGTGCACCCCTATTCGGTGCTAGATGCGGCTTTGGAAGCGATCGCGGCTGGCATCCAACAGATCGTAATTGTCACAGAAGGCGTACCTCCCCTAGATATGGTGCGTTTAGTTAGAAAAGCAGAGGCAACGGAAACTCTGGTTGTCGGCCCAAATTGTCCGGGGATCATTGTGCCAGATAAGTTGTTACTGGGTACGCATCCGAAGGAATTTTACACTCCAGGCCCAGTGGGACTAATTAGCCGTAGCAACACGCTAACTTATGAAATTGCCCTACAGCTTACTAATGCGAAGTTAGGACAGTCGATTGGGGTGAGTATTGGTAGCGATGTGATTGTTGGTTCCTCTTTTATGCAATGGCTGCAAATTTTAGATGAGGATGACAGTACCGATGCGATCGTTTTGGTTGGGGAAGTTGGTAGTGGCAGCGAAGACGCGGCGGCTTCTTACATTGCTGAGGCGATCGATAAGCCTGTTATTGCTTACATTGCTGGTCGCTATGCGCCAAAGGGTCAACCTTTGGGTCATGCGGGTACTTTAATTAGTTCTCGTGCTGCGGTGCAGACAACAGATGCAGGCACGGCAGAAAGTAAAATTGCGGCTTTTCAAGAGGCAAAAATACCTGTTGCTGAGCGAATTTCTCAGATTCCAGAATTGGTGAAAAAAGCTCTTAAGAAGAGTGGTTAATTGTTAGTTGTTAGTTGTTAGTTGTGAATAACTTGTAAGGTGGGCGCTCGCCGCTTCAAGCTTATAACTCATAGCGATCGATAGTTGTCGGCGAGCGCCCACCCTACGTTTAATTAATTACTCCGCCCAGGTAAAGAAGGACGAACTGCTAGCAGTGATTTAGAATTAGACTCACCAATTTTTCGTAACTGTCGCGTTAATTGCAGGCTCAAAAGCGCTAAAACGCTCCACTGACCGAGAATTGTCAGAAAAATGGCGGTTGTTGAGGCCTTTTGAATCGCGATCGCGGCAAATGGTGAAATCAGGAACCAATCAGGATTCTTCTCAAACGTAAAACCTAACGCTGCCATAGTTACCAGTGGTAAGATAATCACTGCACTAACTGCGGTAGCAGCCCAGATTTCTGGTTTGCGAGTTTTCATTAACAACGTGAGTTGCGCGATCGCAGCACAGATTAAAATCAAATTAGCAGTCAAGAAAAGAGTTAGGATAACTTGATTTTTTGAATATTGTTCCCAGGTGTTAAAAAGCGAATTATTTTGTTCAGGTAACAGCAACATCCAAGGTATCCAAATCGCAGCAGTAATAGCGAGATTAATTGCGATCGCGACCAGGGCAGGACTTTTTTCACCTAAGATTAAATCCTGTAATGCAACTGGGAAAGCTGAAAAAATCGTTTTTCTTCCTTTTTTCTCATTCTTCCTTTCTCCATAATACCGCGCCCAATCCTGTAAAGCTTGGCGATGAGGTAACAAAGCAGCAATTAAAATTAGAAAGTAACAAGGGAGCAAAAAGAACAAAGAGAACAAAAAGATATACTTTATACCTTCAATTATGGAGGAGTCTGTTTGCATTACACCAAACCCTAATATCCAAAGATTGACACAAGTTACTAATAGATAACTTTGCGACTTACTAATGGTTGTAGCATTAGGATTTCGGAAGCGGCGGTTTAATAATTGCCAAATCCAGCAGGTTCCCAAACAGATACTTAGTAGGTAAAATAAACAAGCAATTCCTAAATTAGAACCGACTGGCAAATAATACCAGTTCAATGGTAAATTGATATCCCCTAGCACATCTCTATTTTCTGTTACTACAGCAATGAAGAAGTTAAGTAGTAGTAAGAGTGGATATGCCAATAGTAGGGATAAAATGGCTCCTGCCCAAGGTTGTGATGCTCCTAGCAGCGTGGATAAAAGTACCCCGCTGTAGAAGAAACTGCAAATAGCACCTACCATTAAATAAATTGTCAACACAAAGCCAAAAGCCACACCTGCGCTAGTTGCAGTCCACAAATGTAGAGGTAATGCTAAGGCAATTGCGAAATAGAGCAAGACTGGAACTCCTAAAATTTTACCAATTAGAACGCTCTGACTTGGTTGCGGAGTCAATCGAATAAAATTGAGAGTGCTTCGGCGTTCTTCTTTCGCCATATCGCCGATGAGCATATAGGCACCACCTAAGATTAAGATGATTGGCAAAATCCAGTTGAGACTTTGGAATATATTGAACCATTCCTGGGAGTTAATTTCCCAAGAGTCAGTATAAGATGGGGCTGAAATTATGGCTACTAGGAGAGACTGACCTAGTATAGAGATAGAAGCTGCAATCGTCACATTACGAAAATTAAATCTGCCTTTGATCTCTCGAAATAGCTGAGGATTCCAGTTTCCGATTGTTTCAAGGGTTAATAACATTGACATTCTCTCCATAATCAAGTAAAAGTGCGCCCTTAAATTAACAATTAAAAATGAAGATGATTCTTCATTTTTAATTGTTAATTTCTTAACTTTTCAGTAGTGCTTTAGAAGCCGACTCCCCGGCTTTTTTCAGTTGCCGAGTCAGTTGGAAGTTGAGGAAACCAAAGAAAGCAAATTGCGCTAGGAGTGTGCTAACGATCGCATTTATGGATGCGTGTTTGATGGCATCTAAGGCAAACGGTGTTAGCAGCCACAAACCACCTCCATTTTCTCCCGGATTAATGGATAGAACTCCTAAAATCATCGAGGGCAAGATAATGCCTGCTGCGACTGTACCTCCTGCCCACAGAGATCTTTTAGAAGTTTTCATTAACAGCATGAGCTGGGCTATAGTAGCACAGATTAACATAAAACTGAGAGTGTAAAGCAAACCTAAGATAATTTGATTGCGATCTCCTGGTTCAGCAAAAACTAGAGTTGCAGGAACAAATAGAGCAGCTACAATCAATAAGTTAACACCGATAGCAACTACAGCCGGACTCTTTTCTCCCCAAATTAAATCGCGGATTAGAGAATACTTAACTCCTGTTTTCAACCGTTCTTGACGATATCGCGCCCAATCTTGCAAAGTTTGTCGATGTGGAGAGAGAGCGGCGATTAAGCCAGAGAATACTAACACGATCCCGAAGCCGATAAAATATAACTGGGATATGGACTGAGAAGATTGCAAAATTAATCCCAGATTCAAAATGGTCAAGTAAGCTATCAGTAGATAACTCTGTTTTTTACCAAGAGCAGTGGCATTAGGATTGCGAAAATAACGCTTTAAAGCTTGCCAAATTAAGGCTGTCCAGAAACCATAATTTAATAAGGTAAAGCAGGCGGTACTAATAGCATTTTCCCCGATAGGTATGTAAAACCATTGCCAATCTTTCAAGTGCGAGAGGTAATAGCTGGCTTCGTTGGTATTAAAAATTCGTTGAGTTTTGATAAAAGTCTCAGGAATTAGATAGGGGAGGATAGTGGTAGGAGAAAATGAATTTAGCAAATCATATCCATCGTTGGTAATTGGTTTGAAACTAAAAACGAATGAGAAAAATAGGACTGTTACGGTTCCTAACCAAGGTTGAAATCCGCCCAGCCAGGAACTTACTAAGCCAAATAATAAGGCGGCACTGTAAGTGAAAATACTAGCGGCAATGACTAATCCCTCAAATGTCAAGATTAAAGAAAGGGGAATTTTGGCATTTATTCCTGACCACAAATGTAGAGGGAGGGCTAAGGCGGCTGCTAGATAAAGTAAACTGGGAACTCCTAAGAGTTTGCCAAGAAAAATGCTCTGGGTAGACTGAGGACTAAGGCGGATAAAGTTAAGTGTTCCCCGTTTTTCTTCCCTTTCTAAGTCACCGATTAGCATGAAGGTTCCGGCAGTTAGTAAGGCAAACATACCCAGGAAACTCAGCCAGATAAATATATCCAGCCACCACTGTTGCCAGTCGATTACAAAGTTACCATTGAGTATGAAGCAGCTAGCCCCGCTGTAGCTTGACTTATTATTACCCGTGCAATAGCGATTGAGGTAGTATTTATCGAGTGGATTTAATACTGGTAGCTGAGTGAAGTGATACATCAGCAAAAGCAGTTGCCCAAATAGGGAAATACCTGTTGCGAGGACGATATTGCGGGTTTTGAATCTACCTTTGATTTCTCGAAATAGCTGAGGATTCCAGTTTCCTAATCTTTCAAGGGTTAATAACATTGACATTTTCTCCAGAATTAAGTAAAAGTGGAAACATTAAATTAAAAATTAAAAATGTTGACTTTCATTTTTAATTTTTAATTCTTAATTTTTAATTCTTCAGGATGCTTGCTGGTGTCCCATCTTAAGGAAAATGGTTTCTAGGTCTTCTTGGGTGCAGTGGAATTCTGTTAGGGGAATATTTGCAGCGACAAGCGATCGCAACAAGTTTGCAGCATCTTCTCGATTGCCGGAAAAGTGTACGCGGACTTGTTGAGTTTCCGGTACTATTTCCCAACTTTCAACCCAAGGATGGTTTTTCAGTTCAGATGTCAGCACATCTAGTTTACCCAAAGTAGAGAGGAAAATTTGCTGGCGGCTAAGGCGTTTGTAAAGTTCTTCTAAAGGAGCACTTTCGACTAAATATCCAAGTTCCATAATGCCGACTGAGGTGCAGAGTTCTGCTAAGTCGCTGAGGACGTGGGAGGAGATAATTATGGTCATGCCAGCTTCTTGTAAGGCTTTAATTATTTCGCGGAATTGCATTCTAGCGATAGGATCTAAGCCGGAAACTGGTTCATCTAGAAGTAGTAAAAGTGGCTCGTGAATGATGGTTCTAGCTAAGCTGAGACGCTGTTTCATGCCTCGCGAAAGAGTAGAGATTATGCTGTTACGTTTATTAGCTAGTTGCACGAGTTCTAGAACTGCATAAAGTCGTTCTCGCTTGCGGGGGTTTCGGAGGTTATAAAGTCTGGCAAAGTAGTCTAAATAATCCCAAACTGTGAGGTCGTCGTAAAGAGGAAAGTCATCGGGTAAATAGCCGAGGCGTTGTTTGAGGATGGGGTTGCTTTCGTCACAGAGGAGGCGATCGCCATTGATATAAATTTCGCCCGCCGTTGGTTCTTCAGCGGTGGCTAACATTCGCAGGAGGGTAGTTTTACCTGCGCCATTGGGCCCGATGAGTCCGTAAACTTCGCCGATCGCGATTTGCAAGTCGATGTCGTTGACGGCGATATGGCGATCGAATTGCTTGGTAAGTCCGCGAGTGTCGATTGCGAGTTCTTTTGTCATATTTCTGGGGTGACGGGGATGGAACTTGAGTTTTCGGAGAAAAATTTTAGTTAAACGGACGGTAGCCAAAACCATTCTCAGCTTATATATCGCTAGAAACAGTTGCCAGTTGTGCTCACTCTACAGCTAAGGTATGTCTGAGGTAGTGGGACTTATGCAGCCTGATGTTTGAGGTGGTAAATGCGAAAAAGGTAGTTAGCAGCTAGCCTAGCCTTTAGCTCCAGCGATCGCCAATAGTATTACGGAAATTGAAACGAGAACAGGACGGATTGAATCTGTGGCTACACCAACAAAACCCGGTGGCGTTGGATGGAGAGGAGAGGCGATCGCTAGCCTTAAATTCAAACTGTTAGTTTACCTATGCTGATACAATTATAACCTGGCAAGAATTTCTCACCTTGCACAAAAATTTCTATCAACCTCAAATCTTCAATCTAAAATCTCCAATTGATATGACTCAAAACTACCGCATTACTCTTTTACCAGGCGACGGCATTGGCCCTGAAATTATGGCAGTGGCGGTAGATGTCCTCAAACTTGTTGGCCAACAATTAGACCTTAGCTTTGAATTCCAAGAAGCATTAATGGGCGGTGTTGCTATTGACGCAACGGGCAATCCGCTACCCGATGAAACTTTGGAAATGTGCCGCAATAGCGATGCGGTATTATTAGCAGCAATTGGCGGTTACAAGTGGGATAATCTACCTCGCCACCAACGTCCAGAAACAGGATTATTAGGATTAAGGGCAGGTTTAGGGTTATTTGCTAATTTGCGTCCCGCCACAATTTTACCTCAATTAGTTGATGCTTCTAGCTTGAAGCGAGAAGTAGTTGAAGGCGTGGATATTATGGTCATCCGCGAACTCACTGGCGGGATTTACTTTGGTAAACCCAAGGGTATTTTTGAAACGGAAACTGGCGAGAAACGCGGCGTGAATACGATGGCTTACACAGAATCCGAAATCGATCGCATTGGGCGAGTCGGATTTGAAACTGCCATGAAACGCGGTAAAAAGTTGTGTTCAGTGGATAAAGCTAATGTCTTAGATGTATCGCAATTGTGGCGCGATCGCATCACTGAACTAGCCAAAGAATATCCCGAAGTCGAACTTTCTCACCTCTACGTTGACAACGCCGCCATGCAGTTAATTCGATGGCCAAAACAGTTTGATACTATCGTCACCAGCAACCTTTTCGGAGACATTCTCTCCGATGCTGCTGCCATGCTAACTGGTAGTATTGGAATGTTACCATCTGCCAGTTTAGGTGCATCTGGCCCCGGCGTATTTGAACCCGTTCACGGTTCTGCACCAGATATCGCCGGACAGGATAAAGCTAATCCTTTAGCACAAGTTTTAAGTGCGGCAATGATGCTTCGTTACGCCTTAAATCAACCTACGGCTGCCGATAAAATTGAAAAAGCAGTAGTGCAAGTTTTAGAACAAGGATATCGCACTGGCGATATTAAATCAGAAGGCATGAAACTGGTAGGTTGTCAGCAAATGGGAGAGGCTTTAATTACGGAATTGAAGAAGAGTTTGTAACCCGATCTCTTAATACCATTGTCACAAACCTGTAGGGGCGGGTTCGCCAATAGCTGTTAAAGAATACCCAAAGACTAAAAAACCCGCCCCCACCCCGCGAGAGAAACATTAATTGCAACTTATCCATAAATTTAATACCTTATGTGGAATAACATTGCTACACGCATTACCGAAGTAACAGGAGAAAAGTTTAAGATAGATAACCGCCGTTCAGTTAGTGGCGGCTGTATTAATCAAGGGTATCAAATCAGCGACAGTTCCCGCAGTTATTTTGTGAAATTAAATCAAGCTTCACAAATAGCAATGTTTGAGGCGGAAGCATTAGGATTGCAGCAAATGTGGGATACTCAGACAATTATAGTTCCTCAACCTATTTGTTGTGGAACTGAGGGCAATTCTGCTTATATTGTATTAGAATGGCTAGATTTAGGAGGACGCGGCGATAATCAAGCTTGGGAAGAGATGGGGCGCAAGTTAGCGGCGATGCACCAATATAATCCGTCTAATTCTACTTTGTCAAGGGGTGGTTTTGGTTGGGATATTAATAATACAATTGGTTCAACGCCACAGATTAATACTTGGACGGAAAATTGGGCTGATTTTTGGGCAGAACATCGGATTGGTTATCAATTAAAATTGGCTAAACGTAGAGGCGGTCATTTTCCCCTTGGGGAACGTTTATTAGCAGCGATCCCCGATTTATTAGCCGGCCATAAACCGCAACCTTCTCTAGTTCACGGCGATTTATGGGGAGGAAATGCAGGGATAACACCTACAGGAGAACCTGTGATTTTCGATCCAGCATCCTATTGGGGAGATAGAGAAGTTGATATCGCGATGACGGAGTTATTTGGCGGCTTCTCGGCGGCGTTTTATCGTGGATATAATGATGTTTTGCCGTTAGAGGGAGGTTATGAGAGGAGGAAGATTCTATATAATCTCTATCACATTTTGAATCATTTTAATTTGTTTGGGGGGAGTTATGAGTCGCAAGTGAATCAGATGATTAATCAGTTGTTGCGGTAGAAGATAGGATAATTTAAAATATTTAAAACTAGCCATAACTGGAAATTTTTACTTTCCTAATGCTTGTTGACATCGAGCTAAATAGATTTGAGCCACTGTATCTGGCCCAGTTTTTTGTAGACACTCTTCCAACAATTTTTCGGCTTCTTTAAACTCCTTTTGGTGACAAAAAATCAGAGCTTGTTCAAATTTGGTTTTAGTGGCAAATTTAGCATCTCTTAGTGGGGGAGAGTCCGCATCAAAAACTTCATAGACTCCCACTAATTCCACTTTACCCTTGACCTTAGCCTGACCAATAAAGCGGACAGAGTAAGCTTCAGGTTTTTGTAATTCAAAATAGGTGCAATCGCTAATCAGTAATGGTACACCATAGTATTTCGTTAATTCTTCAATTCTGGAGGCTACATTCACCGTATCTCCGATGACAGTTCCATCCATCCGAGATTTTCCTCCCACTATTCCTAGCATTGATATTCCTGTATTAATTCCAATCCCAATCTTGATGGGTGGAAGATCGGGATTGTGATAAGTCATATTATATTCCGCGAGTGCTTGCAATATCGCAATCCCTGCATTTACGGCATGATCTACGTTACCATTAAATAAAGCCATAATTGCATCGCCAATATATTTATCAATAAATCCATTATTTTCCAAAATTGCCGGTTCCATCCACGATAAATAGCTATTAATAAATTTAAAATTATCCTGGGGAGTCATTCTTTCAGATAAACTGGTGAAATCTCGAATATCCGAAAATAAAACAGAAATTTCCTGCTGAATCTGATCGCCTAATTGAATATCAAGAATACTAGATTTATCTAATAACTGGAGAAACTGACGCGGAACAAAGCGTAAAAAAGACTCATTTAGTTCTTCCAAGATGCGCTCTTTCTTGTGTAGTTCAGCAATCAATTTAGCCTGTTCAAGCGTCAACTTTTTCAACTGTTGATTCATTTCTAGAACTTGAGCATTTTTTTTAGCGATTCTTTTATCTTGACTATAGCTATAAATAGCCTCTCTTACAGTTAATATCAGGTCTTCATTCTGCCAAGGTTTAGCAAGATAGCGGTAGAGTTTTGCATACTTAACTGCATTAGCTACTGCTTCAATTGTTGCTTGACCTGTAAGCATCACTTTCAGAGTTTTCGGAGAAATATCGTGGACTCTTCTTAACAATTCATCTCCCTTCATCTCTGGCATCACATAGTCAGAAATAATCAGCGGAATTTCATGATTCTCTGCCATCAATTCCTTCAATAGTTCTAACGCATCTTCACCCCCTTCAGCAATTTCAATGGTATAGTCATTGCTCAAGGCTTTTCTGAGTTCTGCTTTTAGACTTGTGAGGATAGTTAATTCATCATCAACGCAGATAATTACATTTTTAGTCATGGTTTCTCTAAACCAGATTTAATGGCTTCTATCAACTCGAATTCTGACCAAGGTTTAAATAAGCAGCGATAGAGATTGGCTGATTGCTGAGCGCGTTCTATGGCACTATCATCAGCTTGACCTGTGAGCATTATTTTTACAATTTTGGGAAACTTTTCATGGACGCGAGTTAGAAATTCATCCCCTTTCATTCCTGGCATTAGCCAATCAGAAATAATTAAAAGAATACTAATATCTTCGTCGTTCAATTCATCAATTAAATCTAGAGCATCATTGGCATCCTCGGCAATTTCATAACTATAAGCATCCCCAAAGGCTTTTCTGAGTTGTGCTTTGAGACTTTGCAACACAACTTTTTCGTCATCGACGCATAAAATGAATGGTTTAGACATGGTAGGAATGGATAATGGTTGATTTTTGATTGAGCTTAATCATAGGAAATTTTAACCTATGATTGGAGATTCATGGGGAGAAAAACGGTGAAAGTAGTTTTTCCAGGAACGGATTCAGCTTCAATTGTTCCTTGATGTTTTTCCACAATTTTCTTAACTATATCCAATCCTAAACCGCTACCTTCTCCAGGTGCTTTCGTGGTAAAGAATGGCTCGAAGATGCGCGGAATAATTTCTGGTAAAATTCCCGAACCACTATCCGTAATACTAACTTTTGCTTGCTCTTCAACTTGGGTAACATCAATTGTTAGTGTACCGCGATTATCCATTGCTTGGATAGCATTATGGACAATATTTGTCCAAACTTGATTCAATTCATCGGGATAACAGTAAAAATGCGGTAAATCTATATAGTTACGAATGACAGTTACTCCTTGTTTTAAAGAATTTTGATACAGTGTTAAGACAGTATCAATACCTTGAATTATACTAGCTTTGATACGCTTACCCGTCTCGTCGTAATGAGCATAAGTTTTTAAGGCAAACACAACTTTTGTTGCACGTTCCGTAGCAGTATAGATGATTTGGGTACTTCTTTGCAGCCCAGAAAGGTTGTAGGCAATTTCTAGAACATTCCGGCTATCTGAACGTTTGAGTAAAGGAAAGAAGGGTACAATATCTTGATAGATTTCCATATCTATTAAAGTATCGGCAATTACATCAGGATTGCTAATTTGTTCATCTTCCATTTTTCTAATTAATTCTCGCTTTAACTTCCGAGATTCTTTCAGAGAAACCGTCGGATTTTTGTGAATAGAGCGCTCTACTAAGGCAAAGAAAATCTCAAGTTCTGCTGGAGAAAAGGTGCGAATCATCGTCGGCAATTCCGCGAAGGTTTCAGCCAGATATTTGGACATATTTCCCACTGAAGAACGAATTGCACCTAATGGGGTATTAACTTCATGGGCGATACTAGCGACAAGTTGTCCTAATGTTGCCATTTTTTCAGATTGAATTAGTTCTTCTTGGGTAGCTCGTAGTTGTTTTAAAATCGTAGTCAATTCCTCATTTTTCTGTTGCAAAGTCTCATTATTTTGTTTAAGATGCTTTTGCAGAAAACGCATTTGACATTGGGTTTCAACGCGCGCCAATACTTCTTCGGCTTGAAACGGTTTAGTAATGTAATCAACTCCACCTACAGCAAAAGCTTTGACTTTATCTAGCACTTCATTAATCGCACTGATAAAAATAACTGGAATGTCGCGAGTGACTTCATCGGCTTTAAGTTTTTGGCAGACTTCATAACCACTTATTCCTGGCATCATGATATCCAGTAAAATCAGATCGATAGGGATATTTTGGGCAATAGATAAAGCTTGAAAGCCATCTCTTGCAGGTCGAATTCGGTATCCTCTATCCGCTAAAATTCCCGCTAAAAGACGCAAATTTTCTGGAATATCATCAACAACTAAAATATCAGCTTTTTCGGGCATCATCGAAGGGTCATTCATGTTATTTAAGTAGAGTTTATGGCGATAGAAAAATTTTGGTATGCGTTCCCAGTCAGAAACTAGGAACGATAACAACTAAGAGGCGATAGCTGATTCGGTTATGGCTTCACCCGTTGAATTAAGAGGGCTATTTTGTCATACTCAAAATTATGTGCTAAACTTGCCAACGCCTCAGCTAGCGCAGGATTTAGCGGGCGCATCTCCTCAATATAGCTATCGACTTTCATCATGTCGGAGAATTTTACAGCTTCTAACAAATTAGCTAATAAATCGCTAGGCAATGCCAAAATAGATGATTTGAGTTCGTCTTGAGTTTGGCTATTAGACTGATGAGCGAAACTTTTAGCGGTAGCTTCTTCATAAATAAAGCGCACACCAATGTGTTTCTCAATGGCAGTAAAAATATCTGCCTCTCGGAATGGCTTTCTCATAAAATCATCGCAACCTGCTGATAGAATCACAGCCCTTTCTTCTTCTAAAACACTAGCAGTCAGAGCAATAATTGCCGTTGCTTGACCTTTAGTGCTACCTTTGATCTGTTTTGTTGCCTCGTAGCCATCCATCACTGGCATCCTCATATCCATCCAGATTAAGTGAGGTTCCCAACTATCGGCAATTTCTACCGCTTCTTTGCCATCCATCGCTTCTTTTAAGGCAAAACCAAAGGGATTCAGGAGTTGAATTAGCAGTTGGCGATTGAGGGGTTTATCATCAACAATTAGAATTCGATATTGGGGTTGATTTGGCTCTAAAGCAATTGCTCGTCTTGCTAATTGTTTACTCTCAATTTCGCTCGCATCAACGACGTTGACTTGAATATTAAATTTGAAATTGGTGCCGCTGCCAACTTCACTGCTGACCGCGATCTCTCCTCCCATTAACTGCACAAATTTCCGGCTAATTGGTAATCCTAAACCCGTACCTTCTTGTGCTTCTTTACCTGTTTGAGTTTGTACAAAAGCTTCAAATAACGAGTCTAATTCTTCGGGTGCAATGCCAGGGCCAGAGTCTTCCACTTCAAACCGCAGCATAGTTTTTTCTGATTCATCGGTTATTTGTTTGGTTGCTGTACCTGTGACTAACGATCCACCATCGGTTACTACTCTAACTGAAACGCCTCCTACTTGCGTAAACTTGAGGGCATTATTGAGTAAGTTAATTAAGATTTGGCGCAGTTTGACTTCATCAGTTCGCACGTAGCGAGGAACATCGGGACTCCGCTCAAAAATTAACTGTAAACGTCGATCGTCGGCTTTCAGATGAAACATATCTTCTAAGTCATCTAGCAGGCGATAAAGATCGAAGTTTTTTTCGTTGAGGGTAGTGTGTCCCGCTTCAATTTTTGATAAATCTAAAACGTTGTTGATCAAGGAGAGTAGATGCTCCCCGCTACGGCTAATAATCCCGACATTTTCTATGTGTTCGGATGGTAAAGTTTTGCTGCGAGTCATAATTTGGGAAAAACCCAAAATGGCGTTGAGAGGCGATCGCAATTCGTGGCTCATATTAGCGAGAAAGATACTTTTTGCTTCGTTGGCAACTTCCGCTTTCTCTTTGGCTTCCGCTAGTTCAGCATTTAACTCATCAACTTTTCTAGCTGCAAGACGGAGCTCGATTTCATCCATAACTATCCCGGCTAAATCGTTCAAAATTCCCATTTCCTGTGGAGAAATAGGACGTGGTTGTTTGTCGATCGCGCATAAAGTCCCCAAGCTATAGCCGTCGTGAGTTTGTAGCGGAGCTCCGACATAAAAGCGTAATCCAAAGTCGCTAGTTACTAGGGAATTTGTGGCTGCACGTTCATCTTTAGTAGCGTCTGTAACTACGTAGATATCAGGAGAAAGAATAGCCGATGCACACAAGCCTGGGGAACGGTCAATTTGCTGAACATCTAAACCATGACGTGACTTAAACCAAATGCGATCGTTGTCTACTAAACTAACAACAGCAATGGGTACTTGTAGCAGTCGAGCCACAATTGCAGTCACTCGGTCAAAAGTACCTTCGGGGCGTGTATCTAAAATTTCATAACGATGCAGCGCTTTCAGACGTTCAGTTTCATTGTCAGGAATCAATTTTTGATTATTCATAACCGCTGTTGGAGTGATTTTGAGAGTACTTAGTTTTGACTGAATAAGTAGATGCTAAACCTAGTGTTCAAATAGTAGTAGGACTTACACAAAAGTATTTGTAACGCCGCCTTCTGGGCGGTAAAAGAACCGCCCAAAGGGCGGCGTTACGGTATTGATGCCTAAGTCTTAAGTAGATTAAACCTTGGCGCACCATTGTAGCAAAAGCTCTCGTAATTGTGATATATTTTAATCTGGGCAATCGCTATTCTCGGAGCAAAGCCATGTCAGAAGATTTTTCCTTCGACGAACTCTTGAACAAAAGTTTTGCCGCCTTCACAGAAGCCGAAAATCAAGTCGGACAGTGTAACGTTTTAGTCATCGGCAAAACTGGCGTAGGTAAAAGCACCCTCATCAACGCCGTTTTTCGCGATCGCTTAGCAGAAACAGGTGTCGGAAGACCTATAACCCAAGGGATTCGCCAATATACTAAGCCCAATTGTCCCATAACTGTCTATGATACCCCAGGACTAGAGCTAAACGCCGAACAAATTAAAATTGTCCAGCTTAATGTTGCTAAACTAATTGACGAGCAAAGGCTTCTACACCCCATAGAACACATTCACGTCGTTTGGTACTGCATTAATCAGGGAACCAATAGAATAGAACCAGTGGAAGAAAACTGGCTCAAAGATATTGAAATCAAAGATGTGCCAACAATCTTGGTACTCACTCAAACCACAAGTAAAAAACCGAGTGAGTTTTTCAAAGAATTAGAACACATGAATTTGCCCGTGAGCCAGATCATACCAGTGCTAGCAGAATCAGAAGAAATTGACGACGACTACACCATTAAAGCACACAGTTTAGATCGTTTAGTACATTATACTTTTCAGTTGTTACCAGAAGTAGCAAAAAAAGCATTTGTTAAAGAACAAATTGCTAGCATTGCTCTCAAAGGCGAGATGGCTTTCAAGTATGTAACTGGTTATGTTGCTGGCTCTGCTATTATTGGGGCAACTCCCATACCTTTTGCTGATGCGCCGATACTTGTGACAGTCCAAACAGCGATGATTGCTAATATTACTGCGATCTTTGGATTGCCCTTTGATAAAGGATTTATCTCTGCTATGTTTTCCACAATTACAGGTGCAAGCGGGGTGACTGCTGTTGGTAGAAGTATTGTTGCTAATTTACTTAAAATGATCCCAGGTGCCGGCACTTTAGTCGGAGGTGCTATTTCTGGTGCTACGGCAGCAACTTTAACACTTGCTCTCGGTTTAGCTTACATTGAAGTGCTTAAGGCTTATATTAAAGCTCAAATTAATGGAGAGAATATTTCTTTGTCCGATTTCAGTAAAATGTTTATTGAGTTATATAAGGATTATCTAGAGTCGGGACGCAAAACTTTGAAAGAAGACCAACCAATTCCTCCCAAAAATATCAATATTGATTGATAAATCTACGGTGTTTTCATTTGCTTTATAACAAGCTAATTGCTAATAGCTAATTGCTAATTGCTACTGCCCGCTTGAAAGTAGCACCTACGCAATTGAAAACTACTATATTTTCAATCTTATGGTAATTAAATGTAGGTTGAATAGAGAAATAAAAATATTAAAACTTGTGAGTAAATTTGATATTTTTAATTTTTAATTTTTAATTTTTAATTGAGTAGTGCTAGCAGGTTTTAATATCGCGATTGAGGAATTGTTGGCTTGACGTAAGCAGGAATGCCATTGAGCTGTAAAATAATTTCAGGCTTACTAATCATTAATTATGTCCACCACTTACACTGTAGAAATCCTCCACCAAGGCAAAAGCTATACCATAGAAGTGCCAGAAGATCAAAAAATTCTTACCGCTGCCGAGAAAGCTGGTATAGAGTTACCAAATTCTTGCAATGCAGGAGTCTGCACCACTTGTGCGGCTCAAATTATCGAAGGTAAAGTCGATCAAGATGACTGTATGGGGGTAAGTCCCGAACTTCAGAAAGAAGGATTTGTCTTGCTGTGCATTGCCTATCCCCGCTCTAACTTAAAAATTGAAACAGAAAAGGAAGAGATTGTGTACAATCGCCAATTCGGTCAATCCTGAAAGTAAGCTAGAATTAACAACTGAACCCCTAAAGGTTGCAAATACTATGGAGTCCTCCATGACAACCAATTTCATTACCTTAGAAATTGACCTCCCAGAAACTACGGAGGAATTGCACGCAGCAATTGAGGCGGAACTCCAAAAACAAGGGGAACCTTTACGCTGGGCCGTCACAGACGTGGATGTGCTGCGGCAAAAGGCTACAATTGAAGGCTACGTGCTCGTAGAAGCGACAAAAGTAGAGATTGAAACACCTGTAACCCCGTGAACCGCCGTCATTTCACAGTGGTTTTGATTGTCCCCACAGGGGTTGGCGCGTCCATTGGCGGCTATGCTGGCGATGCGCTACCAGTTGCCAGAGCGATCGCCCAAATTTGCGATACACTGATTACTCACCCCAACGTTCTCAACGGCGCTCAGTTGTATTGGCCTTTACCTAACGCTCTCTACGTTGAAGGCTACGCCCTTGACAAATTTGCCTCTGGATGCTGGGGTTTGCAGCCAGTTCATCAGAACCGCATTGGTTTAATCCTTGACTCAGGTATGGAAGCAGACTTGCAACTGCGTCACTTGCAAGCCGCTGATGCTGCTAGAGCGACATTAGGAATTAATATTACCGATTATGTGGTCACAGATATCCCTTTGGAGGTAGAGTTACGCACCTCTAATTCTGGGGCATCTTGGGGTACGATCGCCAATCCCGACAGTTTACTGCGGGCAGCAGAAGGGCTGATTAAACAAGCAAAAGTAGAAGCGATCGCAGTTATTGCCCGATTTCCCGATGACGAAGGCAGCACGCAATTGCAACAGTACAGGTATGGCCAAGGAGTTGACCCCCTCGCCGGGGCAGAAGCCGTAATTAGCCACTTAATCGTCAAAACCTTTAAAATACCTTGTGCCCACGCCCCCGCCCTGTTACCACTCCCCTTAGATTCTCAGATTTCAGCGCGATCGGCAGCCGAAGAAATCGGTTATACTTTCCTACCTTGCGTACTGGCGGGATTAAGTAAAGCCCCCCAATTTGTCACCGAGGAGAAAATTACCCACTCCCCAATAACTGCCGCTAGCGTAGATGCAGTAGTAGTACCCGCAACAGCTTGCGGCGGCAGTGCTATCCTAAGTCTAAGTCAGCGATCGGCAGTGCAAATTATTGCGGTCGCCGAAAATCAAACCCAAATGCAAGCGACCCCAGACAAATTAGGAATTAAAGCTTTACAGGTAAACTCATATTTAGAAGCATTAGGAGTATTAGTAGCTCATAGAGCTGGAATTAATCCAGCAATCCTACACCCCAAAATCCCACCCTTACGTCGCCTATCTATCTAGGCTAATTGGTAATTGGTAATTGGTAATTGGTAATTGGTAATGGCTAATCGCTAATTACCTATCTCCCCTATCT
>NZ_JAQMUA010000282.1:0-15502 GCF_028330895.1 Kamptonema animale CS-326
AAACTTTCGACTTATTCGTAAGTCAAATTAATGGAAACAATTTTTGTCTGGCTTTGCGTATGATTGAAGAATCTTTCGACTTATTCGTAAGTCAAATTAATGGAAACCGTTGAGCAGGAACTGCCCAGGCAGAAACAGCAATGCTTTCGACTTATTCGTAAGTCAAATTAATGGAAACTTGGTGCTCCGGGATTTGCAGCAGGTGCGCCAAAACTTTCGACTTATTCGTAAGTCAAATTAATGGAAACAATCCAGAAACTTTTGTAAACCTATAGCAGATTCAAATCTTTCGACTTATTCGTAAGTCAAATTAATGGAAACTGGTAGTAACGATTAATTCGCCAACCTTTTTCGCCAGCTTCTCGACTTCTTTGAAGTCAAATTAATGGAAACATTGAGTACCCGGCCTTGACTGCTTCTGGGCTAAACTTCTCGACTTCTTTGAAGTCAAATTAATGGAAACTTGAACCTCTTATAACGTCAACGTTTATCGGTTCAATTTTCCAATTTTTCAGAATAAGTGATTTAAATACTTAGCCGCTTAAAATTTTTGGGAAATTAATGATATTATCGGCAATAACACTCTAATAGACTGATAAATAATCATGGCTTTGTTACCAGATGAAACCATTATCATCGTCCAGAATTTACAGCGAGATATCTTAGAACGCTTACACGCTGTAACAGCCACAGAATTTTCGATTCAAGAGCTATTTGGCGAGATCAGTGAAATGCTCGACTACTTCGAGCAGCTTCAAAATGCCAAAGAGAGACTCTACACTTACTACAGGCGGTTTTACATTACCTTGCAGCAAATTTATGAAGCACAGCCCCTTGCTTCTCGTGATATGCTAATATTATTGACCCGATATATTGATGAGGCAGAAGCTACTGCTGCTTCCACAGAAGCTACAGTTCAAGAAATTAGGAGGGACATAAACTTACCATGAACAACGCACCCAAAATTCCCGATCCAGAAACCAGAGCGCGGCATATTGCTAAACTAAAAGAATTGTGTGAACGTTGGGATAAGCATATTGCTGACTTAGATACACTTAGCGATCGCTTAGAAGAAGAATATCAAAAAAGCCCTCTAGCAGAATTACACAGGAGAACCACGGAGCGCAGGGAAGCACAGCAGAAGGAATTAAGGTGTTAATACAGCAGTTCGGGACATACCACTAGGAAGCGATCTGGCTTTGTGTGGCGCTCGCCTTTTGAGTGAGGTTGCGGCGTTTCAGAGCGAGTTTAGCTCGTTTGATGCCTTCAGAGAAAGCAGTGAGCGATCGCTTAGCTATTAAAGTTTATAAAGGTTGGTTTTAAGTTGACAGTAGTCAGATTTATTGTCAAGGCTCTTGACATGAACTCTAAGATTACAGTTATAATACAAAGAGCGAGGCGGAGGCGATCGCAGGGTTAGTAAAAAGGCAGTCCAAGCGAAGATTATGTCCCTCTGGTGGGTTTCCATTCAGAGGATCGCGAGGAGAAAACTGCATGAACTTCCCCAAAGTCCCCCAGCCCATCGTCATCAAGGTGATCGCGATCAGCCTGTGCGGTCTAGTCGCGGTGTCGATTCCTCATCCTTTCGTGAGCGCCTGCGCTCAAGTCACCATGATGGAGATCGTCACCGTTAGTAACCTGCGGGGGTTGTGCGACAGCCTCAAAAAAACTCGCCGCCGCTGCTTCCTACGAAAATTAGGCAAGCAAAAGCAAATAAGAACTGATAAAAATAAGAAATAAGACTTCAAACCCCGGTTAATTGAATTAACTGGGGTTTGAATTTTTTATTAGGGAGTGCGATCGCTTTCCTCAACTTGTTTGTCCAAGGAATTAGCTAAATCCTCTAGTTGTGTTTGCAATGGTATGTATCCTAGACATTGGTCATTCCACCCAAATTGCTCTAAAGCTTTCTGAAACGGCGTTTTGACATACTCGGAATAAACATCAATAACATCTTTAACGCTCAAAGAGTTTCCCTTTTTTTCGGATTTCTCAAAAGTCTCTTGAGCCGGAGGGACATTACTTTTGATCTTAGGATCATTGAGATTACCCACTGGAGGGACATTACTTTTGATTTTAGGGCGATTGGGATTACCCACTGGTTGAATATTACTTTGGATTTCAGGCTCATCTGGATTGCCTAAAAGATATCTAATGACATCTAATTTTTTAACTCCCAGCAAATTATGTAAATTCTGATTCCGCCGATCTAGCTCACGGGTTCTAAAATGTGTACAAGACCACTTCATCAGAGGCCATTCCTTAAAATTATTTTCTAGGTGCAATAACCACTCACGCAAACGACTATCATTTGGGATAAAACACTTATACTCTTTGTTGCATGAAATTGCTTTGGAATCAGGAAATTTGAGTTCATTGGATAATGTTTGTGAATTTTCAGCAGTAGAAACTCCTTTTTTTATTAAATCATTTTTGGATAGCAGATATAACCCCTGGTGATCCCATTTGACTAATTGGCAAACTGGAAAACCATCTATGACTTTGTTCTCCTGTTGTAGTTTATAGATAATGGCAGCCTTTAAGAAAGTTTCTTGTGCGGCTGCTAGCACATTAACTCCGGGCAAGTAGTTTTCACTTTCAAAGAACTTTTCTGCTAAATCTAGCGCTTGGCGAACTCGTTTAATAGCGCGAATGGGGTCAAATTCTGATTGAGAAGGATCGGCTTGTTTGAAGTTAAACAAATTAACCAAATTATTTAATTTTGAAATAACTGTTTCACCTTCTGAAGTAACAATTTTTTTAATTCCATAGATTCCCTTCAGTAATTCCAAAGCTGCTCCGGGAAGCCCACTAATAATTAATTTTTTAGCCCTCTCAATTTGCAATCCCCGCCAGTAGTTTGAACTGTCAATAACTTGGTGAGAGGAAACTGGCTTATCGTCTTGGGAAGATTGATTGCTAACCAAGAATTTAACTGTTTTGAACTTGCTGATCGTTAAAAATTGAAGGGCTGAAGAAATGGCAGGCGTTCCAGCTTGGTGGCTGACGTATACAGTTTCTTCCTCTCGATTAATTAGAAGTTCGGATAAGGCTTTCTCTAAAGTTTTGCCAACTTCTTTGAGCATTACCTCCCAATTGTCTACCCCTGGTGTTACAGTTGGTTTTTCAGTGTTTCCCGGTTGAGGTTTGATATAATCAAATCTTGGTAGAATGCCTAAGTTTTTTTTAAAGTAGCGCTTCAAAATTTCTTGGAGTTCGACTGTATCCTGCCAAAAAGGGCAATAAGGATATTCTTTTTGATCTTCGGTAAAAATGTGAGTTTGATCTGTTAGCAGCACAATAACCTGAGTCGGTCGTTCGCTTGATTCCGGTGGAAACTCTTTAATGAAAGTATCCAGTAGAGGAAATGCTAAGTCATTACCGTATTCATCTAAGCACTCGGTTCGATAAACTAACCCCAGAGCTCTAGCAGGTGCAGGATACAATTCTGTAGCTTCATCTTCTGTAGGCGGTTTCTTCAGATTGGCACAATACTCCAAAATTGCTTTTTTCTCTCCATCAACTAATTTATATAAACTAGACCAATGGTTGTTATTTGTAAGCTGCACGTCGCTGTTACCTATCGTCACAATCCAAATAGACATAATTACCTCACCAAAGTCGTTGAAAATCTGTTTCTTTGTCCAAAAAAGTTAAAAACTTGCTCGTTTCGTCGGAACCATCGGTTTGAGTTTTACCAGGAAAAATAGTAAGAAACTCTACATAATTTCTTGTGGATTGTATCTGCCCCTTGTCATCTACATTGTATTGGGGGTACATTCGATGCCAAATTCTTCCTGTTTGATTAAGTTTTCCGGTTAAATCAGACTTGTAAATCGAATCATTACCCTGATAGCCACCGTGAAACCAGTGAATTGCTTGGCTTTCCAGATTTGGGCTAATGCGTCCCCACACCTGCACGCCATATTGGTTCTTTTTGTAAAGATGCCATGCTTCGCGCCAGTCTTTAGCTACAAGCCCGCTCAATGTTATTCCCTGAGAAGAAACCCAAGACTTTATGTAGCTGCGAACGTTATTAATAAATTGATTAACATCTTTTTTTAAATCATTGATAGGAAGGTAAAAAGATTCTGACTCGCTTGCAAACTCCCAATGACAACCAATCGGAGGTTTATGGTTGGTATAGTCCCCATAAAACTGACAATGGTCAATTCTACGCCAAGACTTGCCAAACCCCCCTAAAAGCATAGCAAATTGAACGATCGCAGTTGCCAATTTTTTTAATTGTTGCGGGTGTTCTTCTGCTATCTGAGGGTGGCTCAACAAAATTTGCAGCACGCCCTGAACACTTTGATACACGGGCGTATATCGAGACTTTGGCTCATGTTTATCGCCCGGTTCTTTCTTTGGTTTGTACTCGTGCAGTTTGATCGCATTTTCTAAGTCACCCTTAAAGCGAACTTTCAATAATCCCTCAATAGCATTATTTCTGCGATCGTCGCAAGCGGCTAATTGTCCATTGTAATTATCTCGAAATCCCCCCCATAATATCTTAGCTAAATATTTTGCTGTCGCGTCATCAATCATTCCCCCTAACAATCGCAGAGTATGTCCCCGCAAACTGGCTTTAAACATATTGGGGCGAAATTCTGGTGTTTCCGTTTTATCTTCTGGTCGTTCTCTTTTTAGCAGAGTGGAAGCTAATCCCGATCCTTTTAGAGTGACGTGCAGCAATTCATTTGAGTTACAACCATCAAAGTAACCGTATCCTGCACTAACTCGGCTGCCCAAACCGGAAGAAAGTGCTTTTTCCCAAATTTTCCAAATTTCATCCCATTTCTGATCGTTTGGTTGCAAACTAGCACTAGAAATTCCAAAGCTTAAATTGACGCGATACAGAGAGATTTGAACATTGGCATTTGTAGTCTCATCAGCAATAACTTGCTTGCTTTCCTGAGAGTGTACTGGATCGACGAGGCAATTTGTCCACGATGTATCGACGGGATAAGCGCCGTGAAAACGCAGGATACCAGGTTTCGTTTTCTTTTCGCCATTTTCGATGACTTCGCCACCGCAGTATTCCAACGCTTGTGCTTCAGAGCACGCTTGTCTGAATGCGCCCTTCATGCTTGACCCTGGATAGTAGGGGTAGCCCTTAGCTCCTATTATTGGGCGAATGATGCTGCCATCTTGTCCGCTGTCGCAAACTAAACGCCAACTGATGCGATACTCTTCAGTCTTCACTCCATCCCCAAATTTGGGAGGAATTGCAAGGAAGTTGGGTTTTGAGTTCAAGTCAACGGCAGGTTTTGTCGGACGTTCAAACGTCTGTTGGTCGATTGTTAGTTGCCGAATAGGAACCTTTTTAAGTAGTGGTTTGGGATAGGGTTTTGTCCATTCGTCTTTCCAATCGTAAGCTTGATGACGCTCTTTCGATGTAAGCTGAAGTTGGCAGCGTCCTTCTGTTTGAGCTTGAAACATTAATGGAATTTCTTCATAATTCATGATCTTGCACCTCGCGAGCGCCTTCTGATTCTTTCTTATCGCCTTCTGACTCTTTCTCATCGCGTTCCGACTTTTTCTTGTAGCGTTGTGTCCACCACACTAAACTGTCGCACAGTTGAATGAGAACTGCTAGAGTAAACTGTCGGTCATCGCGAGGAAATTCCTCGTCATTCCACAGTTTTTTTGCCATTGCGAGAATCTGATCGGTTTCTTCGAGATTGACAGAATCATTGGGAACTGTGACTCCGCCTTTTTTCATAATCTTGACTAATGCACCCCAAGTAGCCTTCCAGTATTCGCCCGCATCGCGCGTTTTTTCTTTTCCCAACAATCGCAAGTGTTCGCCCCAAAAACGCTCCAATCCATAGGCGGCTGTTTGGCGCATCTTGTGAGATTCATTGAGAACTTCTTGATCTCGATAGTCGAGTACGAGCTTTTGAGCAACTATATCTAAATTGTAGGATTTTAAAGCCATCAGTCTAACCCCTTAATTGTCATGTAACAGTGACCAAATCCAACTGATTCTAACCCGCCCAAGTAAATATCGCCTTTCATGTTGTTATTGAGAGGTTTCCAGTCTAGTTTATCCTTCTTCCCCATATCCCTATCTTTAATGCCAATTGGAAACACCATTACCGTTCCTTCTGGTAGCGCTTCTACATTAAAAAAAGCGCGATCGTCTACAACTTTTTGGTCTTTTTTCAAAGCAACTCGGCTCTGGCGGTATAGCGCCATATCGTGAATCAGTGCCATCTCTTTATCTTTGACAACAACTGCGGGTAGTTGCTTGCTGTTGTCCGATGTAAACATGGTATCGAGAGGAAACCAATGTGATAAATCTTGCTGAGGTTTTTCGATTGTTAAAAATCCAAAATTAAAGAATAAGACTTCTTTAGAATTCGTTTTGGTTTCTCTACCTTTCAAGTCTTGAGAACCTGTGTAAGGTTTGGGGATATCAATGTCCTTGAGATACTTATTATCGTTCACTTTGACCAAATCTCCCATAATTCGCTGATAGCGCATCAGCAATCGCGGACAGCTTACCCAGACAATCGGTTGACCAGGACAGAAAACAGGTATCCATACAATAGAAGCGTGTTCGATTTTAATACGCGACTCAAATTCTATGTCCTTATTGCGTTCGGCTCCACGACCGTACCAATCTTCTGCGAGTATTTTACCTGCTTCTCCAGACAGATAGACTTCCGATCGCAGCCGGCCACGAATCGAGCTTCCCGGTATGATACCAGTTTGAGTAAACTGATCTCTAAAAATTAGATTTAGGTTTCCTGTTTCTTCCCCTGCTGTTGCTCCTACATGAAGGGGAGCAAGCGTTTCAATAATTCCGTAACCTTTTCGATACATTATTTTACTCCTTTTTAATCAGTTAAACCAGGAATCGAAATCGGCAAACACAGCCCTCCGCCGACGTGCTTCAGGAATCCCTTTTGGGGAAACCATTCTTTGGGCCATTCCCACCAACACTTGTTCAGCGGACTCTCTAAAACGTAAACGCTACCTGCGGGTACGGCATAGCGTCCTCGTCCAAGTTGACCGCCTGCACTATATCGATAAGGAACAGGTTTATCTGTGAGCATTTGTATTGGTTTAGGAAAGTCTAGGTGGTTGGCATGGTAGGGAGAACGATAGGAAAGTTGATTCGATCCCCACACCCCCGGAACGATTAAAGCAAAAGCTTTTTGAATTGGTTTTTGCAACAGTTCGGCCATTTTTCCTTTAAGATCAATACAATTAATTTCAACTAAATGACTCTCGCCTCCAAAACGATACCATCCTGGCTCGAGTGGATAAGTGGAAAGGTAAACTAAACAGACTTCTGGATCGACCTGCACGGCATTTTCTAAAAACAACCCGCCTTTCTGTAGAACGCTACGTTCTGTTTCTTTCATGTGCGGATGTAAGATAGGGGCGTACTTCCAAGCATTCTTTTTTGAAGAATACCTACCATCTTCATTGTATGCAGAAAAAACTCTTTTTGGCTTATTCCACATAGAAAGTTGTTGCCAGCTATAACTTGGTTCTAAATCAGAATTATTTCTCTCCCATATTAGCCGATTGTTTTGAGATTCTAATCTCCATTCATCCCATTCTTTTTCCCCAATAACTAAACTCCAAGGAATGGGAACGTAAATATCATTAATATCATTTTGATTGCTTTGTTCTGCCCAAAACGGTCCTGCTACAAATAACTCTTCTTTCAGCTTTGTTTTGACGCTGGCATTGCCGTGATGAGTGCTAAAAAAGAGTCCTACCATTGTTGCTGCTTCTGGGGGAAACTTAGCCCCCGAACGACCGACGAGATTTTCTGGAGACAGAAACCCTCCAGCACTGCCGTACATCATCCCTAACGGTTTCACTAAAATCTGGTATTTAAACATCGATTGTCTCCGTTGGTACTAGCAGGGAATTAGATGTAGTTTCAGATAAATGCCATCCAACATTAATTAAGCTGTCAATCCACCGAATTAATTCTTTTTGTACTTTTGTCTCGTCAGGCATAGCGTATCTGAAAATCTCACTCCGGTTACTTTCAATTATTGTTTTGTATGTAGGGAAGTAAATGTCCAAGAATTCCAATGCCCCCTCGAAGAAATCTGTAATCGGGGTGTCGTCAAGTTCCTCCAAATCATCCCTGCCAAAGCCAAACGCATGACGAGCTTTTAGCTGTGCCAAATCTCCATAAACGTGGCTCCAGTTTTTTCCTCCGTCGAGGTCTTTGTAGTCCTCTAACATCTTTAGGTATTCCCAGGGCGTTGTCCATTCCACAAACTGACCGTTGTTGAAGAGAATGCGAATGGTAATGCGATCGCGCCCTAGCTGCTTCGATCGCTGTTGTGTTTCCCGACAGTGTTGCAGCACATCTCTTTGGGGAACTGCACCTCCTACCCACACTAACCCCACGCTGAGGGTAACGGATTCGCCCACCAACGGATCTAATTGGGGTTTTAAATCCATCCAGCTTTGATGAATTCGCGTCAGTTGACTTAGAGCATCAATGCCCCTGGTTTGTCGAACTGTGCGATCGTAAATAATGCCTAAAAAATCATCGCCTCCTGCATATACAATCCGCCCCACATCAGGAGGTAAATTGTCTTCCAATGTTAATCCCCAATTCCGAATGATTTGACTAAAATCTTGGATCGCCGTCTCTCCCGATTGTTGCATCGCCCGTTGAAGGTGATTGCCCATATGATCGCCATCTCCCATAAACCAACCCGTCCAATACAATTGGGTATCAGTTTTGCGAATGATATCTCTGAAGCGATGGGGGGGAGTGATACCAATCAGTCGGGCGACACTAGAATGCGTGACCAATCGTTTAACAAGTTCGGGAACGCTCAGTCGTTCGTTGGCATCGATAAATCTTCCTTCTGCTTCATGGTTTTCTATCTCGCTTGCCCACTGAGATTTATGAAGATCGAACATTGTCGCCAGAATCTCGTAAAATCTTTCTATCTCCTGTGTTACTGAGGTAGGAAAACAATTTCTTAAGTCGATACGCCCACCTTCTAAACCTGGATATGCGATCCCATCCGAGCCACTGATGCTGGAACTCTCCCCAATCCAGTTAATTGCCGTCCACTGTCGAGATAACTTCCGATTTTCCAAATTTTTTCTGGCTTCCTCTGGAGTTTTCCCTTGTCCCCAAAATAATTCCCAGGTGTAATTTTTCCACTTACCCCATGCAGATTCCCAGGTAAAAGAAAACTGCTTTGATTCCTGGGAACAATAAAACTCATTGACGTTCCTTTCTAACCAAGTCCGACATTGCTCTAGCACCAGCCCCCACGCCTCAATCAGAGCCTTATGGGCCGCCTCTTCTGAAAAACTGCCACGCAATAAAATTCGGTTGGGCATTCCTTTCGTGTTCTGCGGAAACCCCGGCGAAATCACTTCTGTTCCCTGTGCCTGTGCTGCTTTGATAAGTTTGCTGCTTAGGTAAGATAAAATTAACGAGGCTCCGTATAAATCTCGCAGCTTGCGCGATTTTTCAATAAATCCCTGGATAGGAGCAAAGGTTATAAAAACATATTCTTCCATAATTTCTCACTATTCCTTTTTGCTTTTAAGCTAATTGACTACATAATGGTGTTGATTTTTAATTTCTAGCTATATATTTTCAGTAAGTGACCCAAAAGTTTGACAGTGTAGCATTCGGTTTAAACTCTCCACTCTTGCTAGTTTCCACCTATCTGTCTGTGGCGAGCCTCTATTTTTACGCAAAAGCCGAGTAAATTTATAAAACTTTACATCTTTCTGGCTAGTCCTTTCCCAGAAGCGCAGTTTAGAGTTAAACTGAATCTAGGCAAAGTCAGCATTGCACAGCCATCGTAACTCTAACATGAATAGATGAGTCTTCTCGCCAATGCGATCGCCAGCCGCCCCCAACTTTGTACTCAGCAAGGCTTGCTACATCCTATGGCGAAAGTAGTTGTCCTAACATTCGACGGCGACTTGCAAACACTAGGGTTTCAAGTCAACTTGGAAATTGCGCGAGAAGGTGGCGATGCTCACATCGAAATGACGGGCAATTTACCACCCTTTCCCGAACTAGCCACTTACTTGCAGCACCACTGGCTAGAAATCTACCGCAATTTGAAACCAGAACCTCGCATCAAGCCTAAAGTAATTGCACACAACGGTTCCGTTAACCATTCACTTAAAGAATGCCAAGAGTCAGGGGAAAAACTGCGATCGCACTTGGATCGATGGCTACAATCAAATCAATTCCGTCATATAGATGCGCGGCTGCGAGAAGAATTAAACCGAGACGAAGAAGTGAGGCTATTGATTCGCACAGAAGATAGCTGTTTGCAGAAACTTCCCTGGCACTTATGGGATTTTGTGAAGCGTTACTCTAATATAGAAATTGCCCTCAGCCCCCGTGAGTATAAAAAACCCGAAAGCTTTCTCTCCCTTTCTAGCAAAAACAAAGTCAAAATCTTGGCAATTTTCGGCAATAACCAAGGAATTGATATTGAAAAAGACAGGCAGTTATTAGAAAAGTTGCCCCAGGCAGAAATTACCTTTCTCGTCGAACCCAAACATCAGGAAATTAACGAGCAATTATGGGAGCAAAACTGGGACATTATCTTTTTTGCCGGACACAGCGAGACAATTGAGAATAGAGGTCATATTTACATTAATTCAACCGACAGCTTAACCTTAGATGAATTGTGGTATGGATTGCGGAAAGCAGTAGAAAAAGGGTTACAGCTAGCCATTTTTAATTCTTGCGATGGATTGGGATTAGCTCAAAGGCTAGACGACATAGAAATCCCTCAAATGATCGTGATGCGAGAATTAGTACCCGATAAAGTAGCGCAAAAGTTTTTGCAAGATTTCCTCACTAATTTTGCAAGTGGTAAATCTCTCTATAGTTCTTGTAGAGAAGCGCGAGAGCGGTTACAGGGGTGGGAGAGTGAATATCCCTGTGCTAGTTGGCTGCCCATCATCTGTCAAAACCCCGCTGCTGTGCCACCAACTTGGAATGATTTGCTAGGAAAAGTAAACCAGCCACCCCTTCAGGAACTAGAGTTAGGTTTATCAGCTAAAGGTTTAAACTTTTGGCAACGATTAAATCAATTTACTCCCCAATTAAGTGCAACTGCTTTGCTATTAGGAACTGGATTGGCGGGCTGGCTATTTGTAGTACCTAAGTTAGCTAAAGCTATTAATAATATGGGGTATAGTTATTACCGCGATGGCAAGTTAATGGAAGCGCAACAGGCTTTGAAGTTAGCTGTTTTTCTCGACCCTAATAACCGAGTAGCACCCTACACTTTGGGGTGGATTTGCGAACAAGTAGGAGAATTTCCGTGCGCTCGTACATACTATCAAAAGTCAGCAAAACTTGGCTTAGCAGCAGCTTATAGCCAGTTGGCTCACCTTGCTATTCAACAGGAACGGGATTATGACCAAGCTGTAAAATTAGCTTGGACCGGTTTGGATTTAGTTAAAGACAACCGCACTAAATATTCTTTGGTTAAAAACTTGGCGTGGGCGCGACTGATGCAAGAACGCTATGTAGACGCATTAGAACAAATTGAAGTCGCAGTGGCTTTAGACAGTCGCGTTGCTTCAGCTTACTGCTTGAAAGCACAGGTTTTAGAAGGGTTGGGGGACAGGAAAGGGGCGCAAGTTCAGTGGCAAAGTTGTATTGATTTAGCTAAAAAGCAGGAACTAGATCATGATATTTGGGTTGGTATGGCTAGACAGCGGTTAAATTCTTCTAGTATTGCCCGTTCTGTCGTGGTGAAATAGTTTTATACTAAAGCTACTTAAATTTCACTCCTTTTGTGTTCATTCATATTATAATCAGTTTTCTTCAGCTTTGGTAATTATTGGCGATCGCTTTCACCTCTTGCAAGAGCGCTTCTACCAACACAGTAGGCTTAACCACTTTAACCTGGGGGCCTAAACCAAGAATCCAGCGCTTGAGGTCAATGTCCTTCAATGACCAATAGGGCAACTTAACGCGGAAGCAGTTGGGAAATTGGGGATCTGGGGTTTGCTTAAGTGTAAATAGAGACTTGTCCTTGTCAGCTTCTCCGCCTTCCCCTTCAAAGCGACGAGACATCTTCATCTGGCTGCGGGGAAACCGTTGACTTCCTTCGCTGACAAATCTGAAGATGCTATCGTTCATCCACAACTCTACAGTAACTTCAACTGATTTTCGCTCTTTGGAATCGCCACTTAGAAATTTTCTTTGGTCTTCGGCGCTATCTCCTAAATAAATTCCAGCACTTGCTTTGTATAAGCGAATCAGGCGGTCTAAAAACTCTCTTTGAGAGTTGGAACGCTCTGGATTTTGAGAGTCTATGGAACGCTCTATATCTGAAGGATTTTCTAAAGATAGACGATCTAGCCGCTCAAAGCGCAACAAACCGTCACTCTTCCCACCTTTTATTTCATAACCTAGATACCAAGCTATGTTGTGAAAAATAATTTGAAGCGGATAAGCTGTAAAGTTTTCCGTATGCTCTGCTGTAAATCGACCGCGACCTGGAAAAATTGATAGTTCTAGCAGTTGTCCTTGCACTATAGCTTGTTCCAGGTCATCCAGTTGTCTAACTAAAGCGGATTGAGGTAAACTCTCAGGATTGACAATACCATGATTGCCGATGACTCGTGTGGGATAGATTTGATCGAATCCTAGCAGTCTGCTCGCCTCTATCCGCTCTTGAAAAATTTGTAGCATCTCTACCGCTACTGGATCGTTCATGTGGATTTGTTGAGATTGCAACAGTTCGTAAAGCTTCTTCAACTCTCCTTCGGTAAAGATGGCAGTGCCAACAAAATATCCTCTTTTCATGCAAAACTCTGGTAAAATTTTGTAAGGTTTTAAAACTTTCTCAATATCTCGTCGGATGCTGCTGATGGAGTAATATACATCAAAGTCAGCTTTACTTTTGGGTTTAGGCGTAAGTTCTTCCTGTGTCTGACATTGAACTTTAGATTTTTCTTCAGAATTTACCTCGATTTGAAAGGGCGAACGGGCAATATAACGAATGATTTTTAGCAATCGTTGAAAGGGTTCTAAGTTTGAATAGCTATGCCAAGCTTGGTGCTGAGTTCTAAGGATATCAGTTTTTGCACGATCGCTAATACCACGCTTTTCATTGCTTACATTCCTCACTCTTGAATTTTCTTGTGTGTCTAACCAAACTAAATTAGCTTTAATCGCTAAGGGATTTCCCGCTCTTAAAATTCCATTTGCTTCTAACCAAGCCAAATCAGCTTCAATCGCTATGGGATTGCTATAAACATTTCCTTTCTTTAAACTGATGATACTGCAAATTTCATCAATGGTGTTATCAACTTGAGGCATTGAACCCAATATTTCTTCTAAGTATTGTGGTTTAGTTTTGTGTAAACTGCCAATTCCGGGATACTGGAGGATGATAGCAATCAAGTGCATGAGCCGTTCAAAGTCCAATAAGCAGGAATATGGGTGTAGCTCATAGTTGGCAGTACGGCTGTGATGCGCTTTGATGCTTGAATTAATTGATTTAATGTAGGCTTGAAGTGGTTGGAAGTCGCACGGCTTATCCGCTAGATTAATATTACTAACGGCAACAAAACCTTCTGCTGGGTCGGGAGGAAAAGTTTTGAGACAATTTGCCATCTCAACAATAATTGGTTTAGGAACCCGCCGTTCGCGTTCTTCGTTCCACTCTAGGCAAATTTCTAAGGGAGTTGTCAGATGCCATCCCATCCACGCTTGCTCTTCGGAAATGGCAGCTTTCACCTTTTCTAGCCAATTGAGCCGCCAAGCGCGTTTGGCATTGGTGGCATCGTAAATCACTAATTTACCAGTGGCGATCGCCCGTTGCGTGGAGGAGATGGTAATAGCTTCGACTTGACTCCAGTTTCCTTGAATGCTCTCATCTCCAAACAATTCCTTGCGGATGCTATCGGTGGAAACGATGACATAGCGCTCGTCTAATTGAGCGATCTGGCGAGCCAAAGTTGATTTGCCACTGCCAGGTGGCCCGATTAGGAAGTGGTTGAGGTTCTGAACTGCCATTAGTAAGGGTTGTGGAAACCAAGAGTATACGTGAGTTGGGAGAGCGCGATCGTACTTGCTGTCGTCTAATCTATTTTTCCGAGCCAAGCCGCTTTTACCAAGGTGTTCAGCTTCCACAAGGTGCGATTTTTAAGATGTGCGATCGCTCGCTGACTAGGCTATGAACTGTATTCTATCCCTAATTTATTTTTATCTGCTCAGATTATACTATTGACGAAGAGATTTCCTTTGTAGTCGCAAAGAGTGAAGCTACAATCAGAACATAGCGGATGCAAAGGATGCAAATAATAATAAAACGTAGCAGATAAACGGTAAATGGCATTCAAACAAAGAGCGAGTTTCCTTTCACGAAAAAAGCTTGGAAAAAGCCAACTATGACCTACAACCACCGTACCGTTCTCACTGCTAATTCTCAAGAACAATTCTTGCAACTTCACCCATAGCTGTTAATCAGCACAATCGCGCCAGCAATGCTTAATGCTTGCTTTTCTCCCCTAGTTTGGTTCATTCGGGAGAAACGAGCTAATGAAAGCCTTCACTGCAAGCCTTGCGTTCGTTATGCTGTGCGTAGTAGTCCTAGAGCCAACAATGATTGCCTCCACCTCCAGCGAGCAACTGCGCTTGGTTCTGGCAGCCGCCACAGATACTTGCAAAGATGAACATGGAGATCATCCTTGTTCGCCACAGTGATTGCGATTACTTAAGAGGATGCCACACTCTGGCACGAAGCAGTAATAATAGGTGGTATCCTGCTACCACCAGTTGGGTTAAGTTTGAGCTTAACCCAATTTTATTTTGTACTTTAGATTCAGATAAAATTATTACAGTTTCTATTAATTTGACTTCTTTGAAGTCTAAGAAAGATGGCTGCGCCCTGGGATTTGCCAGATGAAAGCTACGTTTCCATTAATTTGACTTCTTTGAAGTCTAAGAAAGTATAAGTTTGCTTGGCGGGTTGATACCCCAACCAAATATCGTTTCCATTAATTTGACTTCTTTGAAGTCTAAGAAAGGCTGAATTGGTAAGCTGCGATCGCATAGAGGTGGAAAAGGTTTCCATTAATTTGACTTCTTTGAAGTCTAAGAAAGAAAGATGGCTACCCTGAATTGCCCCACTTTGTTGAAATCGTGTTTCCATTAATTTGACTTCTTTGAAGTCTAAGAAAGCTGCACTTTGTGAAAGTTAATTACAATCGTGCTGCGTTGTTTCCATTAATTTGACTTCTTTGAAGTCTAAGAAAGAAGTTGTTTTCTAAGGCGATGGGAATGAGTCTATTTGAGTTTCCATTAATTTGACTTCTTTGAAGTCTAAGAAAGCATCGATCCCTCGTATCTTGCAAGATTTTCGGAGATGTTTCCATTAATTTGACTTCTTTGAAGTCTAAGAAAGGATAACTAATGCTTTGTGGATAGCTGGAGGTCTAGGGTTTCCATTAATTTGACTTCTTTGAAGTCTAAGAAAGAAGTTGTTTTCTAAGGCGATGG
>NZ_JAQMUA010000283.1:0-17658 GCF_028330895.1 Kamptonema animale CS-326
GCTAATTGCCTTTGACTACTGTCAGGAGTGGGTAGAATCTATGATAGATTTGGTTCGCAATAAGAAATCATTTTATCAGAGGGGATTGAGAGCCATAAAGCTTATAGAGCAACCGCTTTAGCCTCGTTGTCGCCCCCTGAAGGTATTTTATCGGGGGCGATCGCTCCAGCGTTAATTTTTTCAGCCATTGAACAGACAAATATTACCAATATTGTTTTAATTGGGCGTATCGAACCAATTTTAACTCTGGTATTGGGTGTTTGGCTATTGGGTTCGCGGGTCGATTTTTGGGCAAGTGCAGGCTCTCTGATTTCCTTTGTTGGGGTGATAGTGACTGCTTTTTTAGCGAGTTCAGGGCAGATGATGACGATGGCTGGATTTCAGGGAAGAGGAGAAATTTTTGTGGCGCTGGCTGCTATCATTGGTTCCATTGCAACCGTTGTTGGTAAACTGCAATTACAATCCATTCCCTTGGGAATTTTTACGATTTATCGCAATATTCTGGGGACGGTGATTTTTTTCATTTTGGCTAATCTCCTTTACGGGCCAAACCATTTTGCAGAAGTGTTATCTCCTTTTCTTTGGCAATGGATGATAGTGTATGCGGCGGTTATTGTCGTCATGGGTCAATTATGCTGGTTAGCAGGTTTAAAAAATGCGACTTCAACGGAACTCAATTTAGCCAGTTTATTGAACCCAATTGTAGCTATAATAATGGCTTATTTGATTTTAGGGGAAGCTCCTACTTTAGCTCAATATTTAGGGGGAAGTTTATTGTTTATCGGGGTTGTCTTGGGTTTGGTTGGCAACCTATATCAGGCTAAAAGAAATCGAGAATTAGTTAACCCCAGTCCTCGCGAGGCAATGGAAACGGCGATCGGTTTCCGGGGAGTTTAACGGTGGACACTTGACAATTGACAGTGGACAGTGGACAGTGGACAGTGGACAGTGGATACCAAAAACCAATATCTGATTTAATCAACGAAGCGATCGCTACTTACTCAACGACTTCGATAACTATACCCCCAAATCTGGCTTCATCAGCCCAGCATTTAATTCCGTCTATGTAACATTCATGGCTATTGTATTCCTTGGCGTTATTGCTATCAGAGTAGTAAGCAACATATCCCCCACCCATCGACTCATTATAAAAGTTAAGCTTTCTGCCATTGATATCAGTGGCTTTTTTGAAACAATCCTCACAAACGTATTTGGGATATCGGGGAAAAGAATTGATAGAAGCCTTGCAAATGGGACAGATTTGTGAAGTCATTTTTAATAAGTTGAAGATGCCTAGACTTACTTGTATAATCTACCTTTTTTTTGACACTCCCACCCCTGATCCCTCTTTTGTCACTTTGGGGAGAGAAAAATTTAGGCAGCAAGGGAACTGGTAGCAGGAAAAGGTGTATAAATAGCAGGGAAATCATCCATGCAGTAAATTAAGTCATAGAACTTTCGACGCAAACCAGGAATCTTAAACACTGTTGAATCTCGGCTCAGATTGACGATGAGAAAGTTCCTGCTGGGTTCGCTTTTTATTGGTTGTAACGTACTCTTGTCCGGGTCCCATCAACACCCCATGATTACTGCGAATAGCAACAATCCTAGATGTAAAGGGTTTTTCTCTCCCTAGAAACAGTTTGAAAAAACAGCAGAGCCATTCGCCATTGGTTCCGATCACCAAAAGTTGCCAAGACCCTTAATCCTGGCTGAGAAATGTTTTGATTGCAGGTTTGAGCGTTTATGATTGCAGGTCGCTACAGGTATTCATCGCAACGTACCTGTCCAATTGAATAAACTGAGCAACCAGAGGAGGGTGGGCAGTTGTCCCATTACTAACACGAAAAATTCTTTCAATCAAGTCCCTCTGATATGCTAACCGGGTAATTGCTAATAAATCAATATTCCTATTGCCAACTAATAATCGCCAATCATTTTTTGATATCGAACAGTTCCAGGGCTATTCCTCACTGGTAGGATTGACTAATTATCTGCTCAAAAAGGGGATTACCAAAATTCATATATTGCAGCGATGGCTTTTCATCAAATGTCTCTGGATAGAACGTCACTTGATAGGTTTTCCCCTGATAATTTAACTGCCAAATTTGAGGATCTAAGCGTTCAAAAATTGCACCCGCCTGCTTAACAACTTGAGAATTTGTTAACAGTTGTTCTAGCGCCTGGGGACTGATAGAAGTTGGAGGAAGGGGGGTGCTAATCTCTAATAAATCAGCTTCTACGTCCCTAGTTACCATTTGATCTAAAGCGGGCCTCAAAGGTGGCGCGTCTAAAACTTGGTCAAATTCTGCCAGTAACACCCCTTCTTCTTCGGGATCTGCACTCATGGCCGCACGTTCAATGAAAGTGGGAACTCTAGCTAAAATTGGCTGTAAATTTCCCACAACGCTTTGAAAAGCATCAATGCGATCGCGCAATTTCCGATAGACTTTTGCTTCCACAGTTCCATCATAATAAAAATTGTGAATTTTCACCGTTGCATAGACTTGACCAATCCGATCTAACCTACCAATTCTTTGTTCAACTCGCATTGGGTTCCAAGGCATATCATAGTTGATTAAAACACCACAGGTTTGTAAGTTCAACCCCTCTGAGGCTGACTCCGTACAGAGTAAAATTTTAATTTCTCCAGCGCGAAATTGCCGTTTAATTTGCTCTTTAGGAACTGTCTGCCATTCTCCATTGTTATATAATTCTCCACCCCGGCCAGAATAACAAGCAACTTGCGAACCGTACAACTGGCGTAATGCTTCTCGCAGGTAGTCCATTGTATCAGTATATTGAGTGAAAGCGATCGCGCTTTCTCGCTCGATTAATTCTTGGCGCAGAATAGTAATAAAATGAGAAAGTTTACTATCTTCCCCCGTGTTTTCAAATTGCTGTAACAAGTTTTCTAAGTATTGAATTTCTTGCGGATCTACGGGTTCAAAATAGGATTCTAACCCTTCAATAATAGGATCGTCAGCATCTTCTAAATCTCCCAAGTCGTCGGGGGTAATATTAATCCCATCTAAGCGGCGTTGCAAGGATTCTTTAATCGCATAAAAAGAACTCGTGAGGCGTTTGCGGTAAAGCGTCATTAAAAATCCTAATGCTTTGCGGTGTTCCTTTTGTGCTAATTTGTAAAAATGACGGACGTAATCACTAACGGCTCGATAGAGAGGGATTTCTCGATTGGGTTCTAATGTAATCGCATTATCTTGTACTTTGCGCTCAGGAATTTCTCGATCTAAAAGTCCATGACGGTAATATTCCCGCAAGGTGTCGCGGGTGTGGCGAAACATTAAGTCTTTGAGGGGATTATTAATCGTTAAGTATTGGCGGGAAGCGGTGATAAAAGCCTGGTCTTCGAGACAGTGTTTGGGATTAGAAATTCTTTGCCCTTTTTGCCAAGTATCTCGCAGGCGGTAGGAGATTAAACGATCATTTTTAGTTAAGTATTGGTCAAAGCGCGGGCAAGGCAAACCACCTTTTTGAAAATAATCCGTTGACATTTGTTGTAAAAAATCTAAGGAAAAACCGTCTGGTTGTTCTGACAAAGATGCGAAGTAATTACAGAAATTCTCACCATATAACCAGTGTCCTTGTAAACCTAATAAGTTTAGGAGGTCGAAGATTTCTATAGTATCAATTTGCATAGGTGTGGCGGAAAGTAGCATCAGAGAGCGAGTTTTAGCCCTTAATTGCTGCATTAATTGTAAGAGTCGATTGGGAGTTTCTTTACGATTTTGAGGGCTTTTCCGGCGGGCGTGGTGGGCTTCATCTAATATAATTAAATCCCAAGGTTCTGCTGCTAATAATTCTCCCATCCTTTCGGCGCGGCGGACGAGGTGTGAGGAGGCTAAAATTAAGTTGTGGGTATTCCAGGGATTGCTTAAGGATTGAATTTTTACGGTTGACTGGCAATTATTAGCAGGAATAAATTGATTTTGGCTGTAACTCCAAAAGTGGAGGTTGAATTTTTCTCGTAGTTCTTCTTGCCATTGCGGTTGGATGCTGGCGGGGGATAAAATGAGAACTCGTTTGACTTTTTGGCTGATTAATAAGTATCTTAAAATTAATCCGGTTTCGATGGTTTTCCCTAGTCCCACTTCATCGGCAATCAGGAAGCTACGGGGGAATTGTTGCGCGACTCGGCGCAGAATTTTAATTTGGTGCGGCCAGGGTTTGATGGGGATAGATTTTAGGCAAAAATCGAGGCATCCTGGGTGTTGGTGCAGGTTAATTAGAGATTGAAATGCTTGTTTTTCTTCAGGGTTAATTGCTTGATTGTTAGTTGTTAAGGGTTGATTGTTAGTTGTTAATGGTTGATTGTTAGTTGTTAATGGTTGATTGTTAGCTGTTAACAGTCGGGAGTTTAATTCAGCTTGGTGGTTCCAAGTGGGTTTGGTAGCGGGTGCGTAGTGTAAAAGCTTTTTTTTGATAGCTTCTGGCACGTCAAAAATTCGCACATTGGGGGCTAAATCGTTCCAGAGTTGTTCAAATCTAAATTGTTCTTCTGCGACTCGTTCTAAGTCTCTTCCGCCTTCCCAACTGCAATAAACGTGGAAGGATTCGGTGTTATTTTCCCAGCCGTTTAGGGATTCGTTATTGGAACCACTAATTGCAATTTGGTCGCCGTTTTTGTCGGTGAATATGCCTACTTTTTCGTGAAATATGTAATAGTGATTAGGGGCTAACGATTGACTGTTAACGGTTAATGGTTGGCTATCAATTGGGAACTCATTATCTTTGACGGGAATAGCTATTTTGATATCGAGATAGCTGTTTTGAATCAACCAGCTTAGAATTTCAAAGTGTTTGAGTTGAGTAAAGGTTTCTGGGGGTTTTAAGTTGGCATCTAGCCTTGTTAGCAGCGTGTCTCGCAGGGTGTATCCTTGTTGAATAGCCTGCAAGTCTTGGGGGCTAAATTGGCAACCCATAATCAGGCGCATTTGCCCTTGATTTTGCAGCATTGCCCCTAGTCCCCGTGCGACTTTGCTGAGAATGGCACTGCTGAAAAAGCCGGATTTGCGATCGTATTGGGTAGTGCATTCTAACGCGGGAATGTAGAAGTCGGTAATGGGGTTATTTTCATTGCTGGAGTAGCTGATTCGCCAATTGCGATCGCGCAAATATAAGGGTAAATATAAAGACATAGTTCACAGTTTACACTTAATTTATTCTTCCTCAGTAGCAATTGCTTCTTTTACTAATCCCAGTAAGTCTTCATACTGATGACACCAATACCTACAGACATACAAAAGCTTTACGAATTATTATCTATAAGAGCTAATTTGTAATTTCTCACAGCTTGAGTTTGATTGGATTCGCCGACAAAACTAGCTAATAAAATCGGATCTAAATCTGGGAGTAAAACGCTACGCGAGTTCTGTACATAATCTGCATCGAGTTGAGGCAAGTAATAGAAAGAAAATTGCTGATTTTCCCAAAACCAAACCTCCCGTACTCCCAAACCCCCATACACTTCTAGTTTATCAACCCCGCCACTGCTGAGTACAATTTCGATCGCAATATCTGGAACTTCATGGAGTGTCCCCAAACAATAACATTCATCCGGTTCTGCGCCACGTCTGGCTGCATGACTGCGAAAAGTCGTGCTACCATAACCGTTAAGTTCTATATTCCTTTGTTCGGCATAAGCTTCAATCAAACGAGCAATAATTTTTTTAAGCCTTTCGTGTTCTGGAGAATTAGTCATAATAATTTCTAAAGTTCCCTCCAAATAAGTCATCCGGGAAAATTCCCGACCGAACATATCAGAAAATTGCTCGTACTGTTCCCAACTAAGTTCATAGAAAATGACGCGCTGTTCTTCAGCAGGCTGTAGAGTTTGTGGGTCTAAAAGTAGCATAATTAATCCTCAGCTTGACGGGTCTAACTAAAATCTAAACTCAATTGTCCGTACTCCAAAGCTAACTCTTCTTGAATATACACCACCTGCGCCTTAATTTCATCCATTCCCAGCCACAAATCTAATAGCATTTTCTCTTCAACCATCCGCTTTTTCTCATCCCCAATTCGAGGAATAACTTTCAACGCCACTTCAATTGTCCGCATAAATTGGTCATTGCTAACCAGTCCCGTTGTCTTCATAAATTGCCGCACTAATTGCAAATTTTGCTCTTCCTGGTAAATGGCAATAATCGCGTGCAACCCATCTACTAAATACTGCATGGAAAACTCCTGTGCGTTCACCGAGAAGGCGCGTTTTTTCAGGCGTTGTTGAGGGGTTAAAAGTTGGCAAGTGCCGCTGGCAGAGTCTAATAATTTATGCACTTTTGCCAAGTCGGTGACGTTAAAGCCGCCGATTGCTAATGCTAATTGTCGCGCTTCATCAAAGGGGAACTCTCTCGCACCGAAGGCATCCCAGGCGAGTAAATACCATTGGGTTAAGGGGTCAAATCCGGCGGTATCGGTTTCTACAAGTTTGTGGAAACGGTAATTGGCGATGGCTTTTCTAGCTTCGGCAAAAGCCGCTTCTGGTCGCACTTCTTCACCACTATTATCTAACACGGGCCAGGAACGGGAAAAGACGTTGAGGGCGGGGCCGAAGGCGCTTAAATATAAGTCGATACCGGTGATGTCGTTGGCTTCAAATTCGGGGGCTCTTTGTTCAACTAAATTAGCAAGTTCTGGCCGCAAGTCATCCCACCAAGCTTGACCCGTATTTTGAGCTCGTTTGCGACAGACTAAAAGGACGGTACTGGAGACGGAATTTTTCTGTGCTTGGTGCAAGTTTTGCGGGTTTTCTGTACTCACGGCCCAGGATGCGGTAATCTCAAATCCGGCATCTATGAGGGATTTTGCGAGTACATCCCAGGCCCCCGATTCTTTATGATTGAATTGCACTGTCATTACGCCGTCGTCTCGCAATACGCGGTAATATTCGGCGAAGGCGAGGGCCATTTTTGCTTCGTAATCTTGATTGGCGAGTTCGTCGGGGGATGTGCCCATGTTGCGGAAGCGGGAGGGGTTGGCTACGGCTTCTCGGTCTTTGTCAGTGAGTTCTGAGTAGAATAAATTGGGGAAAATGTCGCCTAATATGCGCTTTTGCCAGACATAGAAAAAGTCTGAAAGTTCAGCGTATTGAATGGTGGCATAGTAAGGCGGGTCTGTGATAATGGCATCAACTGAATTATCGAGAATGTGATAGAGGCTATCGGCTGATGCTGAATCAATTTGAATGCTTTTTGGGTCGTGCTTTTCGATTCCGGGTAAACCTGTTGAATGGGGTTTTGTGCCGAATAAGGCGCATAAACTTTTATATTCTGATGCAAAAGCATCAGCACACCAATTCCATAGTTCTCCTATTCCACTAATTTCTGGATAATTCCAGCATAAGTTTAAAGCATGGGTTTTAGAAGCACGGTCTGCTGATGGATGCCCAGAGTGCCATCCTGATAATCGAGAATTATGATCTACACATCTATCTAATACTAAAGCTAAATAAGTGCTTATCGCCTCTACTTTCTCCCACTCATACTCAGCCTGAATTAGTGCTTTAGCTTCGTTGATAATTTCAACATAAGTAACAAGTGTTAGAAGTTGACGAGGATTAAACATATCACCCCATGTAGGGCAAAATATTCTAATTTGTTCATCTAAATCTTGACCTTCAGGTATTGTTTCTATGGGAATAAAATTATTTTGTTGAAAATCACTAATTTTTTCTTTTAAATAATGATTAGCTTTTTCAATTCCATTAAAATCTATTTCTGTAGGAATTCTAAAAGATAAACTGCTTTTGCCTTGTTTAAAAGCAACTGCATATAATTGATATCCTATGCTTTTATTTATAGCCCCTTGCATGATAACGTCATTTTCAATCACACTGCCACAATTCGGACACTTACCAACACCTCGGCTAATTGTAGTTGTTGTATCAGGATCATATTCATTATTATTGTTGTTATTGTTATTATAAATAATTGTTGCCCCCTTCCCTTTCCTACCCTTCACCAACTCAAAATCAACCCGTTTGTCCTGGGGATTAGGAATCGGTTTCACCGCACACCATTTATGGAAATTCTGCTTTTCTGGCCGCTTATATAACCACCAATTCGGACTCAAAGGCACAACCGACTGACAACTCGGACAAACCACCGTATGAGCCCATAAATAATTCTGCACAGTTTCCCCTGGCAAAGATGGGAAAAAATCAGCCAATCTCTTCTCAGCTTCATCCCCCACCCACTTCACCCATTTATCAATATCCTCCTGCAAATCCGGCCCAAATTTCAGCGGATATTCCATAGCCGCCTTCATCGTCACCACCGCCACCGGATTCAAATCGGAAGCTAACACATTCAACCCATATCTCGCCGCCTCAAAAGGAATACTACCCCCACCCGCAAACGCATCTAAAATCGTCGGCGTGCGAGTGCCCCAAACCTTCTCGCACAAATCCTGTACCTTTTTAATTCGCACCGAAGACGGCGGCGTTTTATATAATTTAATTTCCTTTCCCGGTTCCAACCCTAAGAGATATTCAAACTCTTTCATCGTCACATCTGCGGGCAAAATTGACCCCAACACAGAAGCACGAGAAAATGATAGAGGTTTGCGGGAATACCAGCGATGTAAACCCTTAAAAGGATTGCCACCATGTTCGTAATAAACCTGTTCATTTAATAACTTCACAGGCATAATTTTCTCAATGAACACAGCGGGGCGCTTTTTTATAACATCACTCATTTTATTTCCATCCATAAACGCGAATATTATTAAAATTAATCGTATCACTTTCTATCTCACGACTTTCCAGATAAGATTCATTTAATAATTCCATAGTTTAGCGTGACCAATTATCCTAATAATTACCTGTTAACCTACCAACACATCCGCCTTTTCAATTATAAACCATTCGTGGTACAATGTTGCTAGAAAAAACTCCTCTCCCTGAATGCGATCGCACACAGCCATAAATCCCGACATTGCCCAGTGATCGTCAAAAGTTGTATCTTTAAGAAATAGAGTCAGGGAATTTCCATCCTCACTCCAAATTGTTCGCAAAATCGTCATATTTAGGTGATTAGAACACTCCACAGGCAACAATACCCACCGCCCTTCAACTTCCATAAATTCTGGTGTACTATAGGAAAACACCGACTCCCAATCTTCCGGGCCTTCATGCTTCTCAATAATCCGATCCCACCGTACAGATTTTATTTTTGTCAAAGTAACTTCCGACAATTCAGCAACTTTCATAAATTTTAATCTCCCAATAAAATCCGCAAAGCTTTTAAAGCATTAGAACGATTTCCATTAGCAATTTTAGCAAACCAATAATGTGACTCTTCATTACTCATGGCCATCACCCCTTCTGTAATATTAGCAATGCGTTCCAGCTTAGAAAGCGGCTGCAAAGCTTGAAACAAAAGCGCTAAATTTACCCCCGACTCCTCTGATAAAATATAAGGTGATTGTCGCTGATAAGAAAGTGATTTGGGTTCATAATGATTCGCCTTCAACGCAGTATAAATAGACTGCCTAGCCTGCACCAAAGCATTCCCCTTTAACCGCCCAATTCGCTTAGCCGCAGGGCGTTTTTTCTCCCCAGCTTTCTTGTAAGCACATTGGTACAGTTCCAAGGCAAAATTATTGTTATCTAAAGGTACAATCCGCAACTGAAATTCTTGCATAATTGTTAATCGTTAACAGTTAACTGTTAACCGTTAACTGTAATCATTACTCTGGCAAATCCCCAAATCGCTGACGATAGCGGGCTAACTGTTCTTCTGGTGTCAAAAACCTCACTCCCTGTTGATTGTACCAAGAAAGTGCCTCCCGTTCTAATCCTCCCGTCTGGGTAGTAGCCCTCCCAATTCCCAATCCAATTTCTGGCATCCAAAAAGGTTCTCCAATTTGCAATTGATATCGCCCATTTTCTAAACAATAAACCTCAAACGGTTGATGTCGTTCTCGCTGCCAATAATCCGGGTTATAAACAACATAATACAAAACACCCAACCGTTCATAAATACTCAACTTCTCTTCATACTCTCCCCCCGGCGTGCGAGAAACCACTTCCAGAGTCAAAATCGGGGCAATACTATCCTCTTCCCACATCACATAACTCGAACGAGAACCGCCTTTCTTGCGACGTTCCACCCCCAAACTCAAAAACCCGTCAGGAACAACTGGAACCTGTGGACTTACCCCCGTTGTGTGATAAATTCCCATATCCACCCCAAAAAACCAATCTTGACGAGTTGCCCAAATAAATTCGAGCAAAAATAACAAAAAATTGGGGATAAAATTTTGATTTTCATTATCCACAGGCGTATCGTCAGAACAAGGAAGTTCCGCGCTAGTTGGCAAGTTTAATGGATGAATTTGTACCATATTTCAGTAAATCTTTTACAAGTAAAAAATAGTGCAATCTAAAGGTACAAAAGGTAGTCCGAGCATCTTGCTCGCTAACTATACCATTCATTAGTCACAACTTATTAATTATACACCACTTTCGCACTTAAACTTAAACGTTCAACCGGATTCCGGTCTAAAGCCTGTTTAATTATATTCAACTCCCCCCCCTCTGGCAAAATTGGCGGCTGAAATTCAAAAGTAATCTTCAGACTCACATTTGCTTGCACATTCGGCGAATTCAACAAAGCATTAATAGGAGAAAAGAAACTCTGAAACCCCCGCACAGGCCCTTGATATTCAAACCGCACAAATTGGTCATCTACTTGAATCGTTGCCGTTTGATCAAGGGTAAACTTAAACCGATTTAACAAAGGAATAGCCGTCCCAAACTTGCGGTAATCCATAACTTGACTTACCGACAATTCCAGAGATTCAATCCCTTTTACCTTGTAATCACTCAGCCTGTCATTCAACCCATTAAACACTACATTAAGCGTCCCATCCAAATCAATCACCGATGGCTTAAAATCTAACAGCGTCCCACCGCCAACCACATACTCACCGCCCCCATTTTTCGCCACAGGAACCGCCCCCGCAATAGGCATTACTGCCCGCGTTTCCTGAGTCGCAATATCCCCATTCCCATAGTTCGCCACCACCCGAAATACCGTCGCATTACTAATCAAACCTTCCCACTCATCCAAAGGGAGAAAATTACCAGGAATCAGTTCACCATCCTGATATAAACTAATTGTTAACGCCCCCTTAGCCTTCCACCGTACCCGCACCGGTTTTGCCACTTCTACAGCAGGCATAACTTGAGCACTCAGTTCAATTTCCTTGGGAGTTGGCGGTTGCAAAATCCCTCGGCGGTAAAGCGCCATCCGGTCAGAAAATTCAATCGTATCCGGCAAAGTTAGGATATCGCTATCAACTTTTATATAAAGTTTTTCCCCCGCTTTCATATCCCAACTTCCCTCCTGCAACCCTCGGCGAATTGTATCGCGTAACAGGGCAATTTCCGCATCCATCAAAATTTTTAAACTCAAATTCTTGGCAAATTCATCTCGCAGCGCCTTAGTAGTCCAAAAATCTAATCCAGCCGGCCATACTTTCTGTAAAATAAAAGCAGGCGCATAGGCTTTAGCCTCTTCTTCCGAGCGAATTTTCTGGCAATCTTTTAAAGCCTTTAAAATCACATCTTGCTGATTATTTTTCCCCTTGACAATGCCAGCATCTTGTGCTGGTAAAACGTAATGTTTTAACCCCCTGGGAGCCTTTACAGGGTCTTGATCGGGATAAAATAAATGACGATAAGTTGTAGTTAAAGCCACCCGCACCTCTAAATCTTTTGCCCCTCCCCGTTCTCGCAATTGCTTTTGCTGACTTTCTGACAAATCTGCTAAGCGAGTTTGACTTTTCAGAATAATTTGAATCGCTTTATATTCCCTTGTTAGGTCAATTACTCGGTCTAATTCTCCCGCATTTGCTACTAAAAATAACAACCGATTGCGATAAACTCTGAACTTCCCCGACTCCCCAGTATTATTAAAAATCTGTTCAACTAATGGCGGTGGTTCATCAGTAGAACTGCGTACAGTTGCTTCATCAAAATCAATTAAACACAGTGCCACTTCATCGGGTACGTCGTCCACCTCTGCGGGACTTTCGGGGGCAAAAATCGGTGTAAAAAGCTTTTTAGCAAAGATGCTATTACGACGAGTTCTTAACTCGTCCTTAGCTTCTAATTTACCTACTTGCTCCTTTTCTTCCGTGATTATTTTATTAATAGATGGCTCTTCTTTAAAGCGAGAAAAAGAGGTAATCGGATCGTAATCTAAATACCAAGCCACCTTAGTTAAATCTTCCAATACTTTATCCACAAAGCCAATTTCTAACCCAGGGGTTAGCAAGGACAAATTTAACTCAGCCCGCCGAATACCTGATGAACTCCCCTGGGTTAAAGAATGTAGAAAAATCGTCGCCGCTACCCAAGTAGAAAAGGGTGGTTTTCCTGCAACTAACCACTGCTGATCCTGCACTTGGGCGTAAGCTTCGCGCCCGTCTGGGTTGTAGATATCAGCACCAATAATCGGGCGCATTTGAGAACGTTGTAGCCGCGAGGTTAAATCATTAGTAACTTCTGCATCTAGGCCAATAGGAATGTGGTGAGTGTGAATGAGAGGAATCCAATTGTGTTGACTGTTAACAGCCCATAAATATCGCACAACTTGGGCAAATAAACGTAACGCCCCCCGTGTTTTTTGGAATTCGGGAATAGAGGCAATTTTTTTAGTTAATAGGTTGAAAAGTTCGGGATGGAAAGGATAACTTTGAGCAATTGCTTGAGAAGAACTCGCATCTTTACACCCATCGGGTAAATTAACCCGACTAGCGCGATAAGCACTTAAATATTCATCCCCCACTTTTGCGGCTGCTTCGCTGCTGACGCTAACAAAAACCCGCTGCTTGACAATGTTATAAATTTCAATATCAGTAGAAGGAGTTAAAACTCGTTCTTGCCTTGCCGAAGCCCGGATTAATTCTTGTAAATCTTCCGTTTCTTCGGCAAATGTATCAGAAGTCGAGGCTAAGGAATAAATAAAAACTAAATTATTGCACGCCGCCGCTAAATCCATTAAGGAAAATAGGAAAGCTACGACTTGTTTAGCTAAGTCACTATTCTCAATTCGCTTGGCTCTTGCCGAGCGCAAATAGCGGGCAATTTCATCTAAAATAATCACAGTGGGCTTTCCACCCATCAACCGTTCTAAAACTGAAGTACCGGGACTAACGCCGCTGATATCAGAACCTTGGAGGAGTTGATAGCCATCTATGTGACCAATTTGATAGGCAATTTCCCCCCAAAGAGTATAGGTAGTAATGCCAGTTTCTGAGTGATAAATGCCATTCTCTGGGTCTAAATCGCGACCGTCAATGGCAGCAACTTGGATCGCATAATTGGGAATTAAATTAATATTATCGGTAAATCGTTCTAAACCTTGAATGTAGCGGCCTTGTTTGCAGATATGCCAAACAGCAATTTCATCGTGGGTTTTACCACCACCGAAGCTGGTTTCTAAGCGAATCACCGGAGCACCGGAGGCAAAACCGAGTAAGCGGCTAAAGACTTCCCGGATTAAAGTTTTAATCCCATCTGTGGGGAAAGTGTTAGCAAAAAAGGTGTTGGCGTTTTGGTAAACTTCAGGGGCATTACCTTCAACGACGAGGCGAAGTTTGGCAGCGAAGAGTTCGACGGAGAGTTCGCCAGAGAGAATTTCATCTCTGGGTGTGCAAGTGGTGAAAATTGAGGGCAGCATTTATAACTCCTTTGAGCCTACCATGAAGCGTGCAGCGTGATGCTCGGCTGCGACTCCTCGCCCTAGTGCCAGCTTGGTTTTTGGCGGCGAGATGGCTAATTTTATCATTAGTATCTCACAATTAGGGTCTGACAGAGGTATAGCCGAGATACGATACTGTTGGCGAAACATTTCTTAACAAGTAAGCTGACTAAGAACGGTAGCTCGTCAGCAGAAGGAAATGGCTTGGGTAGTGAGTTTAAGTTGTTAACAGGTTTATCGGAGTGGGGATTAATCTTGTTAACAGGTTTCTCAAAAAGCCAAATCGGAGGAGAAAAAAGCTAACATACCAAGGAGGTAAGTAATGGGAGAAGCTAAACGGCGGAAACAAATGGGATTTTCACCCAAAAAAATAACCATAGAATTATCTGATTTTATGGCATCTGGGGAAGTACCAGCTATTAGCGGTCATACAAACTCTAAAAAGGACTTACTAAAACTTGGGATTGTCGACTGCGGAATAGCTGTCGCCTATTCATTCGATGACGGGTTAATTGAAATGCACGGTTTTGGCTACCCTAGCATAAGGAATGAGAAAATATTTGTTGGTCTCGGTACCTTTAGCACCAGCGCCAACAAAATAGAAACGGAAAAAACCTTACGAAAAGTAGAACGAAAAATCATATATGCGATAGCTCAAAAAATTAATGATGAATGTCTGCGGATCATATCCGACTAAAAACAATCAACTACCATTATGGGTCAGGGCAACTTTTGGCGATCGGAACCAATGGCGAATGGCGATCGCGTCGAACTCACGCTGTCCTGGTTGAGTTTGCCCTGCTCGCGAACAAAGTCCATCCTTGTTCTTTCAAGAGTAGCGATCGCAATCTACTAACTCTTAACACCTCAGCCTTAGATAGCCACGCAACCGATGTAGCGATCGCGAGTTTAACAAAAATCTGTTCGCGCGCTAGACCGAAACATTAATATTTTTTCCGAAGACTTGATAGTACCATCAATACGCCGATATTCTGCCCACTGTTTCACTCCCATATCGCGAAAACCTAGTTTATAATACAATGCGTAAGCTTCTGGGCGGCATACAGAAACCCGTAGTAAAGTTGGTTGCTTTTTGAGAGTACCTATTGTATTCATCAATTGAGTACCAACACCCTGATGCCGAAACGCTTTTACTACGCCCAAGTCTGCAATATAATCTAAATTTTCAACATCAATTTGAAAGCACTCCTGAAAGAAATTTGCGGAGAGCAACACGGGATTATTTGAAAATAATGCCGAGCTTTCCCATAGTTTACTCACCTTAAAGGGAATACTTGCACAGAAGCCTACAACTTGATTATCAGATGCGATCGCAACCGCCAACTTCCCAAAATTCAAATAGGAAATGAAAAACTGTTCTAAATCCGGAATTTCCCAATGTTGAAATTCTGGTGGTTCCGCAAAAATAGTCTGATAAATTTCAATTAAAGAAGTTTGAAAATTAGGTAACGTACTTGCGGTAACAACTTCAATCTGGCAATTTAACATACGGAGATATTTTGGTCTTCTTAACACTTACTGAATTAATTCAAGCAATCCGATCAACTGATACTAGATAAAATTTCCAGTGCTTTGAGAAAACCGTATTGGATTTTTTGAGAGTTTTCTACCTAGTCGGAACACGATCTCGCCCTACTACAGGAGATGCAGACAAAACTACTCCTAAGCGACACTCGATTCCCAAAAAATTAATTTTGCGGAAGTTTGACACAAAATCCATCCGGCACAGCAGCCATTGACCCTCTTCCGTTTTATACCAACGAAAGCCTTGATAACTATATTCATTAAGGGATGCCTCTGAAATTCGCCGATCGCGTTCCATCAATTCTTCAGGATCGTTAAGGGCAAAAGCTGATTCACCAAGAAATTCCTCCGGTGTTTTATTTTGAGCTCTTAGTGCAGCAATATTAGCAAACAATACCTTCTGATTGCTTATTTGGGTAATATAAACAGGGCGCAAATCAGTATAGATAGCATTTAGGTCTACGTCCAATTCTGGAATAACGAGCGCTGGTACTTCTGGAGGTTGTGGCAGGGGTAGTGAAGGTTGAGACTGATTAGTGGATGGAGACTCAGATTGTTCCGACTTAATTTCGTAGCGGTGGTGTGCCCCTTGGTGTGTAATAAACAAGCGCATCTGTTTCCCAAGTTCCTGTAATCGAATTCCCGTTTGTTCAAGGTAGCAATTGGCAGCGTTAGCATTCGGGGCAATTAGCAACATAGAACCATCCCCCAATTTATATTCCCATCCAGGTTCCCGATCAAACTCCATTAGTTTGCCTCTGATGAATATCGTGGTTGTTTGGAAACGAGCGGCCGTAGAGTTCCCTAATTTCTATCTCAGACATCCCCAGAGCAATCGCAATTCGCAGCAAATCAATCTCTGTAGGCTTCTGCCCCGCTTTATAGGCACTCAGGGATTTAGGACTGATCGCACTCGCCACCAATTTCTCCCAGTGTCGCTCAATTAATTCTGCGATCTCAGATTGTTCTGGTGCTGAGGCTGGTTTAAAACCCACTTTCCACAGACCTCTAGCTTCCAAGGCTTCTTCAATCAAGACACGGATTTGAGCAGCCAACGAGCGTCGTTCTGCCTGTGCCAAGGACTCCAAAATTTCTCGGATTCCACCTATATCGATTTGTATGCGCCTTGGTTTGTCTTTTTCAGCCATATTTATATTCTATTGCCCGTACCCCCCTGAGTCAAATAGAGAGGGTATCTCTCAAAATCTCTCTTGAATAAGTTGACATCTCTCATAATTAGAGATAGTGTGGTAAAAAGAAACCCAAAAATCAAAGTCCCACCCCCTCTGACCGGAAATCACGAAGGGCGGGACTCAAACTCCCCTAATCAAAAGGAGCGATCGCAATGTTAACAAAATTTCAATTTACATTGGCAGAGAATTTAGCAGCGCAAGTAACCGCCCTGCAAAGCGGGCAACATAGAGGCTTTTGCGCCCTACTTCCCTGACTCATTTTGTTGTACGGCTTCCTGTTCAGTTTCCTGTTCAATTTTTAGGGCTTTGACAACCAAATACTCTACTAAGTTAGCCACGCTGCGAACTTCTCGTTCAGCACGGTCGGCAAGGTACTGATGGATTTCTTCGGAAAATGACACAGTTACACGGGGTCTAGCCACAAATACGTTTAATGATGGATTTTCCATCAGTTTATCTCTTTTGCAACAATTCTTTGAGTTTACATCAACTACATCATTTGCACCTTATGTTGCATTTGATGTAAAAGGTGCTATACTCAAAAATTAAAACAAGAGGTCAGCGGTTCCAACTTGCAATCAGCACCACTGCCTCTCTATCAACCTTTAAACAAGGATGCGATCGCTATGTTAGCAGAACCAGCCACCCAAAGTACATTCGACTTTGCACCCTCCGTAGCTCCATCAGCAATCCGAGTCGCTTCCAACGTGATTCCCTTCCTGCAAATCCATGCAGGACAAGCATACTCGTTCAAAGAACAAGGTTTAGAGACAGGGTACAAACTAGCCGAAGTTGAAGCAGTGTTAGGAAAAGCCGAATTCATCCGCTGGCTCAAGCACCACTTTGCTTCCCCAATTGTGCGATATTTCCGCAACCTCACAAAACAAGCTCAACTAATAGAAAAATACCCCGAATTGCGATCGCGCATCCTATCCCTCCCCTTGTGTCACTCAGCCGCACTCATGGCTGGAACCGAGCAACAAATTGAAGAAATCCTCACAGCCGAAACCAGGTGGACAGTAGCGCTCATTAAAGAAAAACTGCAACCCAAGAAAATCACCCCCGGTTTTCACGCCACAGATTCCGACTGGAAAATTGTCAAAGCGATTTTTAGAATAGGCGATACTGATATTGAATCCTTGAAAGAACAAGCAAGCATCAGAGCCGCAGTTGCACCAATATCCACA
>NZ_JAQMUA010000284.1:0-4886 GCF_028330895.1 Kamptonema animale CS-326
CCTGCAAAACTCCCCATCCTTGCGATTTTCGGCATCTCCCCTGCTCCCCCGCTCCTAGATAGCTTCTTGGTTCTTTTCCCCAGTCCGAATGCGGATAATTTGCTCAACAGGAGAGATGAAAATCTTGCCATCACCGATCTCGCCAGTGCGGGAGGCAGCGATAATTTTATCAACGACCATATCAACCTGATCGTTTTCCACAACAATCTCGACTTTGAGTTTTTGCAGGAACTCAACCGTGTACTCAGAGCCGCGATAGCGTTCAGTTTGGCCCTTCTGACGACCAAAACCTCTAACTTCAGAAACGGTCATTCCTACAATGCCAGCATTGACGAGTGCGATTTTCACTTCGTCAAGTTTAAACGGCCGAATAATAGCTTCTACCTTTTTCAATTTGTTCACTCCTAACTGCTTTATAGAACTTACGTAAACCTGAACAAGCCTAATTATTGCACAAGTTATACTATCTACTTCCTGTTTCCCCCTAGTCTGTTCCCTGATTCTCGTCCACAGGCGTGAATTCGCCGAAAGCGCACCCTATTCACAACTCTTATAGGTAAATAGCTACAACCCTTACAGTTTTGGCTAAATTGAATACAGCATTTACATCTCAATTGCTGCTGTACCCGTAATTGGGACAGTCGAACTGTCTGTCTTTAAGTTGTAAGTTTTGAGTAATGCGTCCGCAGTTGTGACAAGTATTAGCATACAGATACCACCGATTGACAACTACTACCTTACATCTATAAACAGGTAACTTAGAAATTAATTGCAGACCAATTCATCCAACTACAAATCGCGTTTACCAGGTAAGATTACAGATAATCTAGGCATTGACAATCATGTTCAAAATAGACACGCCTCAATCAATCTTACTAGCTTCTATGACTTCCCAATTAAGTAGCCAAGCCGTTTTTGCATCAACTGCAAACAAGACCAACTATCGCTCTGTTGTGCCACTAACAGTTTATACCTCCACTGAAGAAGGTAGACTAATAAGCAAATCAACTCTACCGACTTCGGAAATATAAAGATATAATAAAAAAATATTTTCCCTCAAACAACTTACCCAAACTCATATAAACTTGTACAGATAGCGAAAAGTAAGGGTAACTTGCCCTAAAGTTGGACCTAGCCAGTACAAGAGGCCGTCCCCTAGGTTGAAATAGGAAGTAGACACTAAACTTGAATAAGGTTAACTTTAAACAGGTTTGGATAAGTTCTATGAACCAAAAACAAGCTTTACCGTCATCGCCTGTATCCATCCTCAAACCTACGTATATTTCTAGAAACTATAACTGCCGAAGGCGGTCAGCTTAACTATCGCTATGCACCCAGCCAGCCCACCCCCTGATAGCAAGGGCTTCAATGCTCTGCTGAAAAACGGCCCCTTCCTTGCCTTGTGGATTGGCCAGCTTTTTGCACAAGTGGCGGATAAAGTCTTTTATGTATTGCTAATTATCCTGCTAGAAGCCGGTGACTATCGGCCCTGGTCTACCTTGGAACATTCCGATAATTCCATGCGATCGGCAATCATGGTAGCCTTCACCGTACCAGCAATTTTATTTGGCTCAGCCGCCGGAATTTTCGTTGACCGCTTTCCCAAAAAGCAAATGCTGCTAGGCTGCAACCTGATTCGAGTCCTATTGATAGCAGCAATGCCATTTTTGCCGAAAGCCTTCGCCGTCCTCTTACTCGTTACCTTTCTAATTTCTACCGTCACCCAATTTTTTGCCCCAGCGGAACAGGCGGCTATCCCCCTGGTAGTGCGTAAAGAAGGATTAATGACCGCCAATAACCTCTTCGCCTCATCCACAATGGGAGGGATAATTGTCGGCATGACCATTGGCGAACCCCTGTTGAGTTTCGCCAAAGATAGCGCTGGGGCTGGCGCTCAAGAGTTCTTAGTCGCTGGGTTCTACCTAGTTTCGTCGGGTTTGATTTATCTAATGCAGGTAAAGGAAAATAAGGTATCGCCTCACGCGGTGTTAATTCATCCTTTACATGACTTCAAAGAAGGGTTGCGATATCTCAAGCACAATCGTCTCGTCAGCAATGCAATGGTGCAGTTGACGATTCTCTACTCAGTGTTTGCTGCCTTGCAAGTGCTGGCAATCTCTTTATCCGGCAAAATTGGTCTGAAAGAAACTCAATTTGGCTTTGTGCTGGCTGCGGCAGGAGTGGGTATGGTCTTCGGTGCAGGTTTGTTGGGCCATTTTTCAGACCGCTTGCACCATAAGCCTCTACCTTTGATTGGTTTCTTAATGATGGGTTTTGTTTTAGGGATGTTTGCCTTTACCAGATATTTGTGGCTGGGATTGAGCCTCAGCGCTATGTTTGGCTTAGGTGCTTCTTTGATTAACGGGCCGATGCAAGCCCTAATTCAGGAAAAAACTCCAGAATCAATGCGGGGGAAGGTTTTTGGCTTTCAAAATAATGCGATTAACATTGCTTTAAGTCTACCTTTAGCTATTACTGGGCCATTAACGGATGCCGTTGGTAAAGCCGTGGGTTCCGAGGATGTGGGTTTGCGGGTGGTGCTCTTAGGCCTGGGATGTTTAGTGGCTCTAATGGGTGCGGCTGCTTGGCGCAATACTCGTGATGTTTTACAGGACGTGGTTTAGGGGGAAGGGAGTGTTAAATCCCTTCTGCCCAGTTGTGAATTTTTGTGGAAAATATCTAAGGTTAAACTTTTCTAGCTTGATGATTAAAATAGAACTAAGATAACAGGCTTCATTAAAACTAAAGAGAAAGATTGAGGAAGGGAGAACAGTGCAACTAAAAACTAAAGTAGCAGCAAAACGAGCAACGGGCGGTTTTGCTTTGATTGACAGCTTAAGACGACATGGTGTTAAGCATATTTTTGGTTATCCCGGCGGGGCAATTCTGCCGATCTATGATGAACTATACCGCGCTGAAGCTGAGGGCGGTATTCAGCATATTTTGGTGCGCCACGAACAAGGTGCTGGCCACGCGGCTGATGGTTACGCTCGCGCTACGGGACAGGTTGGTGTTTGCTTTGGGACTTCGGGCCCCGGCGCTACTAATTTGGTGACTGCGATCGCGACGGCTCAGATGGATTCGATCCCGATGGTAATCGTAACTGGTCAAGTACCTCGCAGTGCGATCGGTTCTGATGCTTTTCAGGAAACTGATATCTATGGGATTACGCTACCAATTGTGAAGCATTCCTATGTGGTGCGCGATCCGAGAGATATGGCGAAAATTGTCGCTGAGGCTTTCCACATCGCGATTACGGGAAGGCCAGGGCCGGTGTTGATCGATGTACCCAAGGATGTTGGCTTAGAAGAGTTTGATTATGTACCGGTGGCACCGGGTGCGGTGCGGATTCCGGGATATCGGCCGACGGTGAAGGGAAATCCTCGCCAGATTAATCAGGCGGTGAATTTGATCCGCCAAGCGGAACGACCTTTGCTATATGTGGGTGGAGGCGCGATCGCGGCTGGTGCTCACGCGGAAATTCAAGAACTAGCTGAATTGTTCCAGATTCCAGTAACAACAACACTGATGGGTAAGGGTGCATTTGATGAAAAGCATCCTCTATCGGTGAAAATGTTGGGGATGCACGGCACGGCTTATGCTAATTTTGCCGTGACTGAGTGCGATTTGTTGATTGCTGTCGGTGCTCGGTTTGACGATCGCGTTACTGGCAAGTTGGATGAATTTGCTTCTCGCGCTAAGGTAATTCACATTGATATTGACCCCGCTGAGGTGGGTAAAAATCGCCCGCCAGAAGTGCCGATTGTAGGCGATGTGCGGAATGTGTTAATTGATTTGCTGCGGCGATGTCGGGAAACAGGAGAAGTTAATAGCGATCGCACTCAGGAATGGTTGGCGCGGATTAATCGCTGGAAGCAAGACTATCCTTTAGAAGTTCCTCACTATCCCGATGTCATCTCTCCCCAAGAGGTGATTGTAGAATTGGATCGTCAGGCACCGGACGCTTATTTCACAACGGATGTGGGCCAACATCAAATGTGGTCGGCTCAATTCCTGAATAATGGGCCCCGTCGCTGGATTTCCAGTGCGGGTTTAGGCACGATGGGTTACGGGATGCCTGCGGCTATGGGTGCGAAGATGGCGCTACCTAACGAACAGGTGATTTGCGTGGCTGGCGATGCTAGCATCCAGATGAATATTCAGGAGTTAGGCACGCTAGCACAGTATGGCATTGCGGTCAAAACTGTGATTGTGAATAATGGCTGGCAGGGAATGGTGCGGCAGTGGCAGCAGGCGTTTTATGGTGAGCGTTATTCTTCGTCGAATATGCAGCCGTCGATGCCGGATTTTGTGATGCTGGCGGCGGCCTACGGCGTGAAGGGGATAGCGGTTTCGCAGCGGGATCAATTGGCAGATGCGATCGCCCAAATGCTAGCTCACAACGGCCCAGTTTTGATGGATGTGAAGGTGAGCAGAGATGAAAACTGTTATCCGATGGTAGCACCAGGAAAGAGCAATGCTCAGATGATTGGTTTACCAGTTCGCAAAAGTTTGGAACAGGCGATCGAATTGATTTACTGTCCGAGTTGCGGTGCTAAGAATGTGACTAATAATAAGTTTTGTCCTGAGTGTGGGGCTAAACTTTAAAAGGTTTTGCTCCTGGGATATTTCTTAAAGCTGAAGTTCTCGTTATTGGGAACTTCAGCTTTAACTTAGATAAGTTTTGAAAGGAGTTAAGCTGATGGCTGAACTGAAAATTAAATGCGAACAACCAGAGTCAATCCAGCGTTTCATTACAGATGCTATTAGTAAAATGATGAATTGCATCATAGCCACGACTTTGATGAATGGAATTGTTAATTGTTAATTGTTAATTGTTAATAATCCTTCCCCCTCTCTTACCCTCTCCCCCATCCTCCCTATCC
>NZ_JAQMUA010000285.1:0-4581 GCF_028330895.1 Kamptonema animale CS-326
AGGTAGAATTGACTGCTTATCTCTTCCAAAAATTGCGCGAAATTCCCGATATTAAGCTGTATGGGCCGAAGCCTGATATTAATGGGGAAGGTCGGGCAGCTTTAGCCGCTTTTAATGTTGGAGATTTGCATCCTCATGACTTATCGGAGATGTTAGACCAGGCGGGAGTTGCGATTCGCGCTGGTAATCATTGCACCCAGCCTTTGCACCGTTATTTATGTATTAGAGCTAGTGCAAGGGCGAGTTTGTATTTTTATAATACTCGTGAAGAAATTGATGTATTTATTGCGGCTTTGAAGGATGCAATCGATTTTTTTGGTAGTAATTTTTGAGGAAAGTGTGCTATAATTTTAAGCTGGGTGTTGCCATCCTATCTATACTTTAGATAAGATTTACGGAAAACTACTATCTTCTGTCATGGTAGAAACCCGATTCACAGATGCAAATAGCAATACCTAGCTTATTTATCCGAGGTGGTACATCACGGGGGCTTTACTTCCTTAAGCAAGACTTGCCAGAGGAAATCGCACTACGAGACAAGGTGCTACTAGCAGCAATGGGTTCCCCAGACGAAATGCAAATCGACGGGGTTGGAGGGGCCACATCACTTACTAGCAAAGTCGCCATCTTATCTCCTTCAACTCATCCCTGGGCAGATATAGACTACCTCTTCGCGCAAGTAAAAATTTCTCAGGCCAAAGTTGACGTGGAACCTTCCTGTGGCAATATCCTCGCTGGTGTTGCTCCCGCAGCGCTAGAAATGGGTTTACTCAAGGCTGTGAATGGTCAAACAACAATCAAGATTCATGCCGTCAACACTGGTTCATTGATTGAAGCCATAGTACAAACTCCTGGCGGTTATATCGATTATCAAGGCAACACAAAAATTGACGGCGTACCTGGAACAGCAGCACCAATCCAGCTTAATTTTATGGATGTTGTCGGTTCTAAGACAGGCAAGTTATTACCAACAGGTCAACTACGCGAGAAAATTGAAGGCATTGAAGTAACCTGTATTGATGTTGCAATGCCGATGGTAATTGCCCGTGCCGAGGATTTGGGCAAAACAGGTTATGAAACCAAAGCCGAATTTGATACCGATACTGCATTTTTTAATCGTATTGAGGCAATTCGTCGCATTGCTGGTTTGAGGATGGGACTTAGTAATGTTGCCAATAGCGTTATTCCCAAGTTCGCGATTCTCGCACCACCACGTTATGGAGGTAACGTGACATCCCGCTATTTTGTTCCAGATATTTGTCATGCTACCCACGCAGTCCTTGGGGGAATCTGCGTTGGCTGCTGTGCTATCCTCAAGGGTTCTGTTGCTGATGGGATAGCAATTGTGACAGGTGCTCAAAGAGAAACAATCGTAATCGAGCATCCTTTAGGAAAGATTGAGGTAGTCTTGGTGACTAGCTGCCAAGGTTCTGATATAAATGTGGAACGCGCTGGCGTGGTGCGTACAGCACGTCTGCTGTTCTCAGGCAATATTCACGTCCCTGCTCATCTTTGGAATCGGTAAGTAGTTGGACACAAATCAATCCTTGATAGCAGATGAATACAGAAAATTTTAAGGTGTCGGCAACTGAACCAAAACAACTGAAGCGAGAGTTAGGTTGGTTTGGTTCAACCATCATGGGATTAGGTTCAGTCCTGGGAGTGGGGATTTTTGTTAGTCTTGGACTTGCTACGGAAGTATCTGGTTCTGCCGTAATCATCGCATTAGTTTTAGCTGGGTTAGTAGTGGCTTGCAATAGTCTTAATCTCACCCAACTTGCGGTTAATCATCCTGTTAGTGGTGGTGTGTATGAGTATGGCTACAAGTACCTGAATCCTTGGCTAGGTTTTACTGCTGGCTGGTTATTTCTTTTGGGCAAAATGGCTGTCGCAGCAACAGCCGCCCTCAGTTTTGCTGGCTACTTACTTAATACCATAGGTGTGACTGAGAGAGGTTATCTAGTACCTGTAGCTGAAGCCGCAATTTTAATTATGACTTTAGTTGTTCTGGCAGGAATACGGACTTCTAAAATCACAACTTTAGTTGTTTTATCAGTGACAATTGGCTCTTTATTGTTCTTGATTGTTGCTGGTTTAATCGTTTTCCCGGAGAATGCTTTAGCAAATCTGGCTTTTCCTGAGATTGATGGTAGGAATTGGATCGAAAATCAGCTTCAGTCAATTGCTTTATTGTTTGTTGCTTACAATGGTGCGGCTCGCATAGCTCTGTTAAGTGAAGAAGTAGTAGAACCTAGAAAAAATATCCCAAAATCCGTAATTATTACGATAGTTTTTACGATGATACTTTACGTTGGGTTAGCAATAGTAAGTTTGGGTTCAATTGGCCCATTAGCTTTTAGCGAAGCAGCAAGAGTGCAAGCAGCACCTTTAGAAGTTGTAGCTGAGAGTTTTGGCATTCCTGTTGCACCAATAATTGTAGCGATTGGTGCTATTACGGCAATGCTGAGTATTCTACTCAGTACAGTTTTGAGTTTATCTCGTTTGATTTTAGCGATGGGTAGGCGAGGAGATATGCCCCGTTTTCTTACCCAATTAAACAGTACCGGCTCAACACCCTATTGGGCTGTTATTTCTGTGGGAATTGCAATTGCACTTTTAGTTTTAATTGGCAATGTAAAAACTACTTGGGCTTTTGGGACTTTTGGCGCTCTTTATCGGTGTTTTATTGTGGCTTTAGCAACGCTGCGCCTTAGCAATGAAGAACGTTTGTATCCAATAGGAATAACTTGGATAGCTCTTTTGTCTTCCGTAGTTTTGGCTTTTTGTCTGGATTGGCAAGTCTGGTTAGTTGGTTTGGGAGTAATTGGTATTGGAATTATCTGGCATTTGGTAGCGCATCAGATTTACTTGGCCGCAGGTTTAAGTACAACGGTGAGTGAGAAATAAAGATTAGGGGGAATATTGCGCTCAGTATCCTTTGAGTATCCTTTCAGTTGAGTATCCTTTCAGTATCCCGATCGCTGACTGCGGGTACTCGATTATAAAGTGGAGACTCAGCAAAGGTAAATGGCGATCGCACCCCTCAAATTTAAGCAACAGCACTTCAAAAACGGAGGAATCTCAAAACCCCCTGTTTAAGGGTTTCGCGATCGCTTCGCCTAAATCTTATCTTAGAAAACTGGCGATCGCACCAAAGCCCTACTATAGTTGCAGGATATGTTTACCGATCTTTACATCCAACTGAGCTAAGATTCTATGGCTCGCGAGCCAATTCCTACATGGTATTTTACCCTAGTTGTCGTTCACTTAGAAAACCGTTTTCTAATGGTACACGAGCGCAAGCATGAGCAGCAGTGGTACCTTCCTGCGGGCCGAGTCGAACCAGGAGAGAACCTGCTGGAAGCAGCACAGCGTAACACTTTACAGGAAGCAGGTATCCCCATCGTACTCGAAGGAATTCTCCGCTTTGAGCATACAGTCATGCCCAAGGGTAGAGTTCGTGTTAGAGTAATTTTCGTCGCCCGCCCAGAAGACAGCACCCCCCCCAAAAGCAAACCTGACGAATATACTTTGGGCGCACAATGGTATTCTCTCAAAGAATTAGATCGACTGTCCCTGCGGGGAGAGGAAGTGCGGGAAATGATTTATTACATGGCAAGCGGTGCCCCTATTTACCCCCTAGAGGTACTCAGTTTCGAGGGTGCGCCCTTTAAGCGCCATCGATATCGGTGGTAATCAAGATGTATGGCTGAACTCAGAGAGACGATCGCGTAACAAAATTGGAAACAGCGCTCTATTAGTTTGATGCAGTAGTTTTAATAGTAAGTTGTGTCTACCAGTAGGTTTCGGCGCTATTCCAGCGGTATGAGTTGAGCGATCGCCCTTTTGTGGTAGAACCAATCACATTACCCAGTCTAGTGTTGATTACCTACTGCGCGATCGCCCCCACTTAAAATTACCCTACTTTCCCTCAAGGGTAGTCCAGACCGCTCTCTCGTCCTAAAATCAGCTCCGGCAACTCCCAGATAAACCATGCTAAGATGCTGATTTCATTATCCAAAATTATTATTAACACTCCCAATAGCAGAAAAATTATCAATTAGGCAGGATTTGACCAATTCCCAATTCCCAATTACCAATTACCAATTACCAATTCCCAATTCCCAATTTAGTATGTCTTACTCTCCATCCCTCTTTACTGGTCTAACTGAACAACTGCGCCAACCGACATGGTGGGCAGCGATCGCCTCTGTAGGCATTCATGGAATACTGGGAGTAAGCGCCCCTGTACTATCCATATTTTCCCCACAACCAAAATCCGCCGGCAAAGTTGAGGTATTGGAATTAACTCCCGAAGAAATGAAGCGCTTACCGCAAACATTACCTTCCCCAATCTCCCCACCACAATTTTCAATATCATCCATTCCAGCACCCCCTAATTTAATACCACCCTTGCCCCCGGAACCCTCTTCAATTCAGTTACCTTCCTTACCGCCGGGGATGCCATCTTTTGTTACGCCCACAGCGCCTTTACCCCCATTAAATTCGCCCCCACCCTCCAATCAAACTGCATTCGCACCCACCCCAAATTTTCCCTCATTCATCAATCCGCCTTCCCTG
>NZ_JAQMUA010000286.1:0-6836 GCF_028330895.1 Kamptonema animale CS-326
CCCCTAGCCCCTTCTTAAGGGCTGTAGATGACGCTGAAGTAAAAACCTGAGTCTTGGGCATTGTTGCCCTTATCTTGAATGTTAATTATCGGCAGAGCGTAGTCTATACGTACATTAACTTTAGGTATGGGTTCCCAAAGGATGCCCAAACCGATGCCAGCTAAAAAGGCGCGATCGCCCCCGAAAATATTTGTATTAGGAAAAGCTATTTCATTGGGATTATTCTGGGAATTCCAGACCATACCCATATCGATAAACGGAGCTAACTGAAGAATTGGGACTTTAGAGGAAGGATCTCGCTCGATAGTAATTCTGTCTTCAACTGAGAATCGGAAACCATTATCGCCCGATCGCACATTTTGCCGATAGCCGCGTAAAGATTGCCCGCCCCCAATCACAAACTGCTGGGATGGTAACAGGCTATTGGCTGAGAGTTGCAAATCTGCCTGTAAAATCAGCAGATGATTTTCATTCAGCCTTTGTACCCGTTGCACCTGACCTAGCCAACTAAAAAATAGCCCATCAGGAACCGGAGATTCATTGACAGTAGCATCGAATAAACCAGTACCAATGCTGAATTGCGATCGCAGAGCCCAAGCGCCGCGAGGATCGCGACGAATGTAGTCCTGTCCAATCTTAATCACGCTCGTAGTAGTAACGCCTGTATCGCTACCTTCCTCCCCTGGGCCCAAACCAAACGGAAAGGGATCGCCGGCGAGATAAGTGCGACCCCTCTGATAAGTAAAACCGAGAGATACAGCAAACTCCTGTATCGGCGATCGCAATAACGGCTGGCGATAACTGATTTCATACAGTTGAGATTTCCCGGAAATATCGAACTGATCGAAAGGTGCTTGGACAATACTATTGCGGTTTGGTGCCACCCTCAATTGCACCGTACCGTTCATTGCATTAACTGGAATGCGGTAACTAAAGTCAAAAACATCAGAGTCGCCAATAGCTCGGTAATAAGCTGCCGCTAGTTCGTCACCCCTACCAGTAATATTACGGTGGCGCACATTCACGCCCAACCGCTCTGAACCGACACTAGGTGGCGAATAATTATCAATACTGAAGTTAGCTTGAAAAGGGTTAGCTTCGATGACGCGGACGATCAGGATACTTTCGCCCTCTTTTTCACCGGCTCGCAGGCTGGCTTCTACATTGTCAAACAAAGGATCGACACGCAGCAGCCGGAGTTGGTCTTCTAGCTTGGCGGTACTTAGGGGTCGTCCGGCCCCTAACCGAATGCGGCTGCGGACGTAGGATGGATTTAAGCGTTTGGTTCCTTCGACTTCAATTTTGGCCAGCTTTCCTTCGATTACCTGAATTTGGACGTTACCATTGGTGATGGTTTGAGGTGGGACAACGGCTCTGGAGGTGATGTAGCCGCGATCGAGGTAAATAGTGGTAATTTTATCTGCGGCTTCCCTAAGCTGTTCTAGGGTAACGGAACGCCCTTCTAGGGGCTTAACGATCGCCTCAATGTCTTCGCGACTCAAGATTGTGCTGCCAACGACCTCGATTTTCTGCACTGGAATGGGTACATTCGGCAATTCTGGCTGTGGTGAGGGGGTGGGTTGGGGTTCTACTTGCGGTGGTGCTTGGGGCGGTTCTGGGGTTGGTTGCGGGGGCGGTTGGAGGAAGCGATCGCGATTGGGATCGGGATTTAGATCGGCAGGATTGAGATCGGAAGGTAGATTTTGTGGAGTTTGGGGTGTCTGGGCGAGAAGGTTACAAGTTGGTAGTTGGCAAGTTGCAGGTGCGGTGGAGGGGGAAGAGAAGTTATGAGTTGTCAGTTGTGAGTTGTCAGTTAAAAATTCTGTATCCGGTTGAGGAGATAGGGTGGATATCAACTCATGGGAGTGGGAAATCTTACTGGTGCGATCGCCAGGAGTAGGAACAGATGTATTCAATTCATTGGAAATCTGCTGTAGGTAGCCCCAAGAAGTTCTGAAGCTTGGTTTTTTCTGGGGTTCAGATTCAGAATCTAGATTGCTTTGGGGAGGATCTAGTTTTAGGGAAGGATCGCGGAGAGATAAGGAAGTCAAACTGGATAATTTAGATTCCGAGTTAGTCTGCTTTGCCTCTAAATCCTTAAATACTCTGACTAATTTTTCAGCTTCGGCGCTGCTTTCCTTTGCTTCTGGCTTGCTAAAGTCTGTTGTTGCTCCGTCCTTTTCTGCCTTTTGACCTTGCTCGACAACAGTATCCCCTGCCCCATTTCCCGTATTTACTTGGTTTGAGGTGAGGGTAGGCTTGAGTGAAATGTCCAGAGTTTGGGAGAGAGCGTCGTTGCCCCAAAAGCAAGCGATCAGGACTGCACTGGGAATTGAGACTCCACACCGAAACATGACAAGACTTGCACTCCAGGGCATAAAATATTTACTCTTTAATTAATTTGTTGGCTGCTTTACTATGAGAGTTTATCTTATTAGAATTCAGGAGTTAGAAGCAGGAGCCAGCAGTCAAGAGTCAGAATCAAGAATAATTCAGCAGCTAGAATTTAGAATTCAGAATAATTTATGCTGACGGATGTATTCTGAATTCGTAGTTTTGACAGATGTATTCTGAATTCTATTGGTAATTAAGGGCAGGATCTCACCCGCTGAAAACTGCAATTAGCCGCTCGTTAGACTAAGGCAGAAGCCCAGCAAAATTCTCCCGTCACTCCCTCTCGCTTGCTGTTCCCTCATTCCCTTTTCTGCCTGCCCCCTGTGTCCCTGGATTAATTTGTGGGAATCAATTGAATCTGCACCAATGGTTGTTGGGCTATTTTTTCTAGCTCAACTGCGCTCAAAAGTTCAGTCCACTTGACTGTTAGTGCTGAATCAGCGGGCTGAGAACGACGCAGATCCGCTAAGGTAGTAATATATTCGTACCATAAGGATTCTTTGGCGTAAATGTTAAGGCGATCGCGTTCCGATCCAACCCCATCTAACTGAGATTTCAGGCCTGTCGTCATTTCAACGCGGTTGATCCAGCCGGAAACTACAATATCTGCCTCGCTATCATTAGGGTTGCACTTAATAGTAAAGTACCAATGGTAGTTTTTGCCAACCTCTAGGGAAGCTGCGTTAGCAGTAGGAAGAGTAACGCTAACAATGCCAGGGGCCTTAGCGATCATCCTGAAGCTAGTTTTGTAAACGGTCTTGTCAGCTTCATCAGCCAACTCAAACTCAACTGTTTTGTCGAGGGTGGCGGGCACGTAGTAAAAGAATGTTGGATTCGCTGATATGGTTCGCCCCATCGTTGATTTGGGAATCAAGGCAGTGGTGCTAGTGGGGCATTCTGGCCCGCGAGTGCCACCACCTTCCCGACGACCAGGGACTCCCCGATCTGGCGGTTCAAAGGCGTTCCAACTCGCATCTGGCCGCTGAGTGTTCGCGGAGTTTCCATTGGGGATAGTGGGTTCGACGGTTTGCCAGTTGTCTGGTATCTGTTGGGTAGATGCGCGATCGCCTGTTTCTGCCAACGTATTTGCTGCCATTGCTTCTCTTGGGAAGCTAGAGGTAGCAACTATGTCTAGAGACAGAGCTAAAGAAAGAAATGCGATGTGTAGAGGAGCCTTTGTCCAAGCCATGATGAACCAGCCTTCAGGTGAACCTAGCAACTTTGTTAGACGGCTTCATTGTATCTAATGTTCCGCCGGATCTAGTAACCTCTTGTACTTAATTTATATCTTTTGGTAGATAGGATTGATTTTATTGCTCAAAGCCAGTATCAGATTCACCCTCTCGCCGTTGAATGCTAGCCTAACTCTCAAGGAGGCCGACAACTAGGCGTGCGCTGGCACGGTGCAGTGATGCTTGTTGATTTTCACAGGCCATCGGTTTGATTTTCACACTACCCACACTCAATTTATCATGCACCCAAATTCACCCGCTCTCTCAGATCAAGGGCTTTCACGGCTGCGGACGGTCAGACCGATAGGAGTCTTGGCAATACATGGTATCGCGTTTTTAGGGGATGAACTCTTTGGTCTTGATAAACCAGGGGGACTGCTGGTTTCGATTGACCCTGAAACTGATAGTACGACTGTGTTAAATCCCTGTCACGTGGATAAGTTTGTGGATGCTACTGGTTTGGCTATTTGGGAAGATAGCCTCTGGTTTGTCCGGGATGACAGCGTGTACTTCTGTTCAGGGGCAATTCGTGACGGTTCTATTGCTGAAATCGAACCTCAGCATTTTGTTTCGCTTCCTTACTCTGCCGATGGGGTTGCAGTTTGGAATTCTACTGTTTATGTAACTTGTCAAAAAGCAGGTTGCATTTTTGTTTTTAATCGGACTAATCGCAAAGAGATTACTCGGTTTTTCTCGCCCGGTATTGGGGTTGAGAATATTACGGTGCGGGGTGAGGAACTTTGGGTTTGCGATGCGACTGAGCAAACGGTCTACTGTTTAGAACGGGGGACTGGAGAAGTTCGCTTTAATGTGTTAACGCCATTTGAGTCGCCTACAGGTTTAGCTTTTCACACAGATGTTGCCACTGGGAAAGAAGTTCTTTATGTTGCTTATGCTGGGGAGGAACTTTACATCCGGGACGATCCAAATTCGGAAGATCCTTATCAGTTGACGAAGCGCGATCGTACTTTTATTCATCCTTTGCATTTTCATTACAATGAACGCGATCGGTATGCTTTATCTAATGGTTTTCTGATGGAGATGTCTTATGTGGAGGAACTTGCTCCTCTGGATGAGGTACACATAGATAATCTGGAATGGCGGATTGCGATGCCGTCAGATACTCATCGCCAAAAGGTGCGGCAAATTTCACCTATCGGTATGCCTTTTACTGAAGAAATTCAGGATGGGGAACGAGTAGCGGTGTTTAAGTTTGACCCGCTACGGGCACATGAACGGCGAATTTTTGGCTGGAAAGCTCTACTGGAAGTTAGGAGTATTAAATATGAAATTACTCCCCGCGATGTGGAAAAAGCTCCCGCATTAACGCCTGAATTTCAAGCTAAATATTTGGTAGATGATGACAGTTTAGCTATGGATTCGGAGATTGTGCGTGCTGCTGCTAAGGAGGCAATTGGAACAGAAACAAATATACTCCGAAAATTGCTGAGCATTCGTAATTATGTTTATGATTGCCTTTCTTACAGTATCAGGCCGCACATTGATACACCTGATGTTGTACTCCGGCGGGGCACTGGTTCCTGCGGGGAGTATGTGGGCGTGTTGTTAGCTTTGGCTAGGTTAAATGGGATTGCTTGTCGCACTATTGGCCGCTATAAATGTCCGGCTTTTGCTGACAGGAAGGGTGTGCCTTTATCGCCAGATTTTAATCATGTTTGGCTGGAGTTTTATATCCCCGGTTTTGGCTGGGTACCGATGGAGTCTAATCCTGATGATATTCAAGAGCGTGGCCCTTATCCTTTACGATTTTTTATGGGGCTTGCTTGGTATCATGTGGAAATCGGTAAAGGGATTCGCTTTCAAAGTCTCAAGAGTGAGGGACTTCCTTTGAATAAGGAAGAAGTTTCGGTGGGAACCTTGGCGATTAATCACGTTAGGTTTACAATTTTGTCAGAGTTACCAGCTAATTGAAGTGTTAACGGTTAACGGTTAACTGTTAACTGTTAACTGTTAACGATTGAATGTAAAATTTAAGGAGGAATAATGGAGTTCTCGGCTGTTAATTTGCTGGTTTGGGTGGCTTTTGCACTGTTGGTTGTTGTTACTGGCGGTGTTCTTTATCTGACGGCGCTTGAGTGGCGCGATCGCAGAGTGCAAGAGAACATTAAGCGCAAACGCTAGCTAGGGGCTAGGGGCTAGGGGAAGAAGAGAAGAAGGGGCTATATTTTTTGACAAATCAAATGTATTGCGATCCTTGATTTGTTTGTGGTAGGCAATCTATGTACAGATTGCCTTTTTTATACTGATTCAAATTTTGCATTCCGATCTCACAAAAACTGATGAACCGAATATTTCGCTTTCTAATTATTGTTTTCGTTACCTTGAGCGCCACTCTCTCTATTCTATTTCAGGCAATGCCATCAGCATCAATATCAATGCCAAAATTAGCGATTGAACTTCCAAATCCCGTAGAAGTTGCTCAGAATATTGATTTTGGACGGCACTTTCAAGAACTAGGAGTTGAAGGTTCAATTCTGATCTATGACTCCAAGAACGATCTGGTATTTCAACACAATCCCGAACGGAACGCAAGAGCATTTTTACCTGCGTCAACCTTTAAAATTCTCAACTCCTTGATTGCTTTAGAAACTGGGGTAATTCCAAATGAAATATCGGTACTAACTTGGGATGGAATTCAAAGAGATATTCCTGAATGGAACCGAGACTTGAATATGAAAGAAGCATTCAAAGTGTCTGCGGTTTGGTTTTACCAAGTTCTAGCTCGTCGAGTTGGGTATGAGCAAATGCAAAAATGGGTGACGAATGTAGGGTATGGCAACCAAAAGATTGGGAATAAAGATGATATTGATAAATTCTGGTTGCAAGGAGAACTGAGAATCACACCTCAAGAGCAAATTCAGTTTCTCCGTCGTCTTTACAATAATGAATTACCTTTCTCCCAGCGCACAGTCTCTATTGTCAAAGATATTATGATTATGGAAAAAACTCCAGACTATACAATCAGAAGTAAAACTGGTTGGGCTGGTTTTGGAGACAAAGTAACACCGCAAATCGGATGGATAGTTGGTTACTTGGAGAAAGGAGACAATGTTTACTTTTTTGCAACTAACATTGATATTCGTAACAACAAAGATTCATCTGCTCGCATGGAGGTAACTCGTCGTTGTTTCAAAGATATGGGAGTGTTTTAGATCTCCGTAACGCCGCCTTCTAGGCGGTGCTTTGACC
>NZ_JAQMUA010000287.1:0-13696 GCF_028330895.1 Kamptonema animale CS-326
CCCCGCTCCCCCGCTCTCCTGCTCCCCCGCTCCCCTGCTCTCAAAATAGGTTGTCTGTGGTTGGGAAATGCGATCGATCAGGTGAGTGGCGATCGCTACGCTCATATTTTTCTGCTATACGTAGATCCAGAACACCGACACCGGGGAATAGGTTCAGCCTTAGTTAGCCTTGCTGAGAATTGGGCCAGAGAAAGAGGCGATCTACAAATTGGTTTACAAGTATTTGTCACTAATAAACCCGCCCTTAATCTTTACCAAAAACTCGGCTACCAAACCCACTCTCTCTCAATGCTAAAATCACTAGAGTAAACTAGAGTAAAACTTAAATTGCAGGAATTGCTAAACTAGAAACGGTAGGTTTTCGCTCCGCATTAATAGAAGCATTGAAAGCGGCTTCTGCGCGTTCTAAAGAATTAGGTAAAGAGGTTTTACTGCCATGCTGACTACCTTTAAATTAGATTTAAGTAAGTTTATCGAATTGACAGACGAGCAATTTTACCAGCTATGTCGGGTTCACCCCGATTATAAATTTGAGCGCAATGCTAAAGGAGAATTACTGATTATGTCGCCAACTGGAGGAGAAACGGGAAACCAAAATATTGACTTATCGTATCAAGTGCAAAGTTGGAGCCGCCGGAATAGTAACTTAGGCATTGCTTTTGACTCTTCCACTTGTTTTAAAATGCCAAAGGGAGGCAATCGTTCTCCTGATGCTTCTTGGGTAAGCCGAGAAAGATGGGAAGCGTTAACACCTGAGCAAAAAAGGAAATTTCCGCCTTTGTGTCCTGATTTTGTAGTTGAGTTACGCTCTCCTACAGATTCTATCAGAGAAGTGCGGGAAAAAATGCAGGAATATATGGAAAATGGTGCGCGTTTAGGTTGGTTAATTGACCCACAAACGCAGAGTGTAGAAATTTATCGACCTGGTAGAGAAGTAGAAGTTTTGCAGTCTCCGAGTACGCTTTCAGGTGAGGATGTATTACCTGGATTTGTGTTAGAAGTAGCGCCGGTGATAGGGAATAATTGAATAATATTTAATTCCGCTTTCTTCTGTAAGTTAATTACTTTCTAAACCTTGTTCAGATTCCGATGCTAATTTCTCCCCAATTTTCGGCTCAGTACCATTCAACAATCGCTGAATATTAGCACGGTGTCGCACAATTACAAATACACCACCAGCAATTCCAAATAACTCATAGGCTAACGGTTGACCAAAAGCAAACATTAAACCAGAAACCCCAATTGCCCCAATAATAGAACTCAAAGATACTATTCGCGAAATAGCTAAAACAAAGCCAAAAATCCCGAAAGTTCCTAAACCTACAGGCCAATATAAACCCAACAAAACTCCCAAACTTGTAGCCACAGATTTACCGCCTGCAAAGCCTAACCAAATAGATTTACTATGTCCTAAAACTACAGCTAAACCTGCTAAAGTTGCCATCCAAGGCAATATTTCTGTAACATCTTCTATCCCTGCGGTTGCTGCTAGCTGAGAAGTGACATTGAGAGCATAGATATAGCGAGTCAGAGAAATTGCCGCTATCCCTTTCAAAACGTCAACCAGTAACACTCCCAAAGCGGGCCATTTACCCAAGGTTCTCAGCACGTTAGTTGCACCGGTAGAACCAGATCCCACCTCGCGTAGATCGATTCCTAAAACCCATTTAGCTACACTATATCCCGTCGGAATCGAGCCTAGTAAATAAGCAGCCAATAACACAGAAAAATTTAAACTTAACCACAATCCCATAATGAATTCACCTCAATGTTCTGTTTTGAACGTAACGCCGCCCTGTAGGCGGTGAATTTACCGCCCAGAGGACGGCGCTACAATTTAACTGTTCTATCAAAAATCTTTAGGCATCAAATTCTGTGGATCGGGAGCAAAGGCTAACCATAAGGGAAATTGGAGCATTGACAGACTAATTTGATCCTCTGTTTCATCAATTATAATTAAAGGCAATTTTCCTTCTTTCACTAAACGATCTGCTTTTTGTGCTACATCTTCCGCCGCCTCAAACAAAATAATTCCTCGTTCCGGGCCGAAGTCATTCCTCGTAATTCCTAGACAGTCTTGCAAACCTCTACGCCATTCTCCCAAACGTTCGGGACTATTGGCTAGTACAAGAGTTCGCAAACGACCACCATATAGCGTTCTAAGTACAGAAATTACTGTTGAAGAAATCAAGATATTTTGTAAGCGGGAACCCATTGTTCGTAACGCTCCCTTTCCACCTTGAGTAAAAAACCAATTCGAGACTTTTTCGGCGTGAATTGGCTCAAAAGTGCGGCGCAATTGCCAAGGCGGGCCGTAGTAATCGGGAAGAGTGCGATATTGGTCGAGAATACGCCGAATTTGTTTGGCTTGTTCTTGAAAACCTTGCTCGGTAAATCGGGGATTTGCAGGTGCATCAGCAGAGGATCGAGACTCTTCAATAATTTGTTTTGGTTGCTCTTGTACTTCTGGTACTAAGTCTAATTGTTCGGCGGTACTTGCTAAATCTTGCAAACTTCCTACTAGATAGTCTTTAAAACCCTGAACTCGAATTGCCAAGTCTTGGGAAACGCCTGCAAAAGTGGTTCGCATTTCTTTTTGAATGCGATCGCGACGGCGTTCTAATTTTTCTACTTCAATTTGTAGTGATTGTTTGCGTTGTTCTAATTGACCTAAAGCTTCTTGCACTAAACGCCCAATTGCGGCTTGAGTGTCGCTGAGTTCTTGCTGCAAATTAGCTTTTGTCGCCAGCATAGTCTCAACTTCTTGTTTCAACTCCTGTTGTTGCTGTTGCAAGTCGATCGTTTGCTGTACTAACTTTTCGGTTACATTGTCTGTGATGTCTGTTAATAGTTCACTTATAGGATTTGGGTCGGCGGCGGATTCGCCTTCAGTAATTGGCTGTACAGCCGATTCATCAATTGCAGCAGAGGCAATTGATAAATCCTCTGCCATTGGCTGTGCGATCGCAGACTCAATTGCCTCTGTCACAGCCTCATCCTTTGGAGTGGAATCTTCGGGATTAACTGACACTTCGATTTCTTGTTGTTGATGTTCTTGGGTTTGAGTTTCGTCTGAATTCATGGGGACTAGGGAAGAAGGGGCTAGGGGCTACGATGCTCAGGGCTAGGGGCAGAGGCAAGAGGGTTAGGGGCTAAGGGAGGGCAATAGAATCATGGTTTTAGTCATCAACGAGTGTCCTAACCGTCTTGACGGTTGCTATATAACAAGAAAGAAGAAGGAAGAGAGAAGAGGGAAGAATGCTTATACAACAAGCTTTTTAGCCATTCTCATCTTACGTTTAATTAGGTAAATTTACATAGCAGTTTTTAGTTGTATGAGAACAGGGTGACAGTTAACAGTTAACAGTTAACAGTTAACTATTAACTGACTTCATCTTTCATTCTTCAGTCCTTTCGGGGACAGCGCTGTTCTAAACACGCCTGTAGCATTTTAGGATCGAAGAGTACCGGGAGGAAGTGAATGCTGTTGACTTCTTTAAAGTAGAACAGAATGGGTACGGCCGGCCAGAATACCCGCCAGTTAAGCCATTCTTGGTAGGGAAAGCGCCGGATTAGGTCTTCTTTGCGGTATACGTCTAAGGCTGTGTCAGTGAATTTCAGGCGGATGGTAGCGGCCTGATACATCAGAAACAAGCCAAAAAGAGCGATCGCTAAACTTACCACTTTTTGCACCAGCAGCAGAGGTAGGGAGATCCCGACTAGGATTAGGGGAATCGCGTAACTCGGAGTCAGTTCTATTGTCTGTGTCGAGTTGATGGATGACGAAGTTGCAGTCACAGGCTTAATCCCGACTTGTAAACGAATGTTGCTAATTATTTCATTTTATCTCGTAGGGCTGGCGCTCGCGGATGGAAAAAATTGGATTGAATCTGGATTTATGAGAAAATGTCGCGATCGCAGTGGGTACGAAAGAGGGGCCAGAGATTAGTAATTAGGAATTAGCCTTTTGAAGGCGAAAAGGAGAATTTATCTCCATTTCCCCTCTTATAATATAAATAAAATATAAGCCGTTTTATGACACTTTGTATAATAAATATGACTAGCTTGCTTCTTTACTAAGATAGCAACCGCCACAACGGTTAGGACACTCGCTCATGGCTCAAACCATTGACTCTCTTACCCCTTTTCCCTTCTTTCCCTTCTTTCCCTAACCCCTAGCCCCTAGCCCCTAGCCCCTAACCGCCCTGGCGGTTGCTATACTTGATTTAGAGAAAAAGGTTTTCGCCTTGCGATCGCTGGATTTTAGCCATGCTCAATAATTTAAGGTTCGCAAGGCGAAAACCTGAAAAACCAGTAGTTCGAGAAAATTATCTCCCCGTAATGACAAAACAGGGATTAGACCATGCTTAGCACTGATTTTTTGTTGAAGCTGCGCTACCGCAAATTAGCAGGAGGATTTTCAGGTACAACCCAGTAGTAAACTTTTCTGCCTTCCACTTCTACTACCTGCTCAGGTTTCCAATCGCCCATATCGAATTCATGGGAAACAATGCGCGTACCTGGTTTTAATTGACTGAGTAATTTGGGGCGCAGTCTGACGTTAAGTTCTGGCAGTAAGTAAAGCGTGACAACTGTGGCCTCACTGAAGTTAGTTTGGAATAAATCTGCCTGACGAAACTCGACGCGATCGCTCACGCCAGCTTTTTGGGCGTTCTCATTAGCTTCTCGAATGCGTTCTGGGTTGATATCAATACCAATGCCCCGTGCGCCCACCTTTTGAGCGGCTGTAATCACAATCCGACCGTCGCCACTACCCAGATCGTAAACTACGTCATTGGATTGCACATTTGCCAACCGCAGCATTTCATCCACAACCTTTACAGGGGTTGGCACGTAAACGACATCGGGTGTACGGGTAGGAGCTTCCGTTGTGGAATTAGAAACAGGAACTTCCGTTGTATTGTTAGAAGTCGTTTCAACTCGATCGGCAGCAGAATCAGTTTGAGAGTTAGTAGTGGGACTTGGAGCCACTGTCTCAAAGTTACGCATTTGGCTACAGCCAATTCCAGCAAGACTGAGAATGCTAACGCCAACAAAGAGGGAGCGTTTAATAGTTTTGTGTTGCACGATTGTCATCTCCAAAAAAGTTTGCTATGTACTATGACGGACGAAGGGAAGACCCAGTAAAACAACGATGACCCCCGCGATCGCACCGATGCCTGCATAAATTAGGCTGGAGTAGAGTAAATAGCCACAAATTGCACAGAACAACAGCGGAACGATGGGGTAAAGCGGGACGCTAAAGGGGCGGATGCGATTGGGTTCTCGAATGCGTAAAACAATTAACGACATAGTGCTCAATAAAAAGAAGAACCAAAAGATGGGCGCAGTATAGTCCACCATTGTTTCAAATCCTTTGCGGGTGAAGGTTCCCAGCCCAACCAGCATGAGGGCGATCGCGCCTTGAAATAAATAAGCGGTTGTAGGTGAACTCGGATGTGGATACCAGCGTCCCAACCAGCGAAAGGAAGGCACATCCTGTCCTAGAGCAAAGCTACTGCGTGCGCCCGTAAAAATGGTGCCGTTGATCGACCCCAGCGTGGCGGTCACAACCAGTAAACTCACAAAGGCGGCCCCCGGTTCACCCAGCACTCGCCGCAACAAATCTGCGGCAACGGCTTGAGAGTCTGCCATACCTGCGATACCCAATCCCCGCAGATACGCCAGATTAATCAGCACATAAAGTCCTGTAATGATGCCAATACTCCACAGGAAGGAGCGGATAATATTGCGCTGCGGGTTATGAATTTCGGCAGAAATGTAAGCGGCTTCATTCCAACCGCCGTAGGATAGCAGCACAAAGACCAGCGCTAAGCCCCAAGAAGAGGTAGGGGAGGCATCGGCGGGAAGGGACGGGATGGGAGGAAGGGAAGATGTCAGACCCACTAGGATGACCAGCAGTAAGCCTAAAACGAGTATCACTGCTAGCCCGTTCTGGAAGTGTTTGCTCTGGCGCAGCCCAATGATATTGAGCATTGTCAGCAGGGCGATCGCGACTGCGGCGTAAATGGCAGGCGAGTAACCACCTAGTGGCAATAGCTGAGAGGCATAGTCGCCAAACACAAATGCCAGCAAGGCGATCGATCCAGTCTGAATCACAGTCATGCGTGCCCAGGCAAATAAAACCGCGATCGGTTGCCCAAAAGCCCGTTTCAGGTAGTAATAGTTACCGCCAACATGGGGATAGGTCGTCGCTAATTCGGCGTAGCAAAGTGCTCCCAGCAATGACACCACACCACCAATCAGCCAGACTCGAATCACACCACCAACCGTGCCGGTATTAGCAGCAACCAAAGCAGGGGTTTCAAAAATGCCCGCACCGATTACTAGCCCAACAATCAAGGCGATCGCATCAATTAGACTAATGGAGGGTTTTGGAGTCGCGCTTTGAGGTTCTTGACGTTCCAGCAGTGCAATATTTTCTAATCTACTCACAGTTTTACCTTCTCAACGACTAGAAGTTGTAACCGACACCTAGCCGTAAACCAACTTCCGTTTTGCCCAAAAATCCGACGTTGACACCTGCGTTTGCCGTAAATTCCTCGGATAAAGGAACATCGACACCACCTGTAACCAGTGCGCGGACTACGCTATCGTTACCCGTCGAAATCACAGCACCACCCCCCACATAGGGCGCAATACCAACTCGTCCATTAGCAACAGAACGAACTGGAAAATCAACGGTGACAGGGAGTAAAAGAGCGGGTTCGCTGCCAACGGCGATCGCAGGGCGGGCGGACAAATTATTGGTCAACCCAATTTTGCTGAAAATGGTAAAACTACCCCGCCCCAAATCAGTGCGTCCGCCAAAGCCAATATTTGCACCCACGCCAACGTAGCTTGGCCCCGATAGCGTGGCTCGACCAGGAGTCACTGTTTGGGCAACCGTTGGGGTAGCAGGTTCTGATATTGGTTCAGGAATTGGGTCAATTGTCTGAACAGATAACGTTTCAGCCTGCAAACTGGCGGCAGAGGTTAAAACCTTGTCGGGTATGGGTATTGTTTTGGCTTCTAAGGGTGATAAATCTGAGGAAAATTCAGAAGCAGCAGTTGGTTGAGGGGTAGTTGGCAGGGGTTCAGCGTGAGCCGATCGCCCACTCAGAAAAAGTAGAATTCCTACCAGACTGGAAATGAAAAAGAATTGCTGGAAACGAGAAGTCTTCATCGTCAAAAACCTATTCTAAGATAGGGCAAACAATCAATGACTATCTTTAGTTTCAATAGCAAATGTGACTGGAAAGTGACAGAGTTTAATTGCGACAAGAAACCTATCGCTAGGCAGATTAAGGAACAAGTTTTTTAATGGTCTCATCCCCTTTAGGGGTGATAAGTAGAAGGAAGAAGGAGGAAGGAGGAAGGAAGAAGGAAGAAAAATTTAGTTATCTAGGAGAGAAGGAAGAAGGAAGAAAAATTTAGTTATCTAGGAGAGAAGGAGGAAGGAAGAAAAATTTAGTTATCTAGGAGAGAAGGAAGAATGTTTATACAGTCAGCAGCCCAAACCCTTTCTAGTATTGTATTTTCCTCCGGCCATCTGCCATCTGCCTCCTGCCTCCTACCTCCTGCCTCCTGCCTTCTTCCTCCTGCCTCCTGCCTCTCTAAAGAGGCAGTTCTATTTGAAACAGAGAACCTTTCCCCATCTGGCTACTTACTGTTAGCTGCCCGCCATGAGCTTGCACAATTTGCTGAGCGATCGCTAATCCCAATCCATAGCCACCTTTCTCCCGCGTTCGTTCCTCATCAACTCGGTAAAATCGGTCAAAAATCTGTGGTAAATCTGCCTCTGGAATGCCGATTCCCGTATCTTCTACTTGAATTAAAAGGCGCTGACATTGATGCAATAACCGCAACCATACTGTTCCTTCAGGCAAGGTATATTTGCAGGCATTAGTAAGTAGATTCGAGATCGCTTGTTTTAATAAATCCGCATTGCCTTTGATGATAACTCTGTCTTCAGGCAGTTGTAAATGAAGCGTTAACTGCCGGTCAACAATCTGTATTGATAAATTAGCGATCGCATCTTTCAACAACTCGTTTAAGTCAATCGATTGCGTCGAGTTTGGGTCTAAATGTCCTGCCTGTCGTGCTAAAAATAAAAGATCGGTCACTAACCGATTCATCGACTTAACCGTTTCCGCAATCTTTTCTAATCGAGTGTGCTTAGGCTTACCTGCCTCAACTGGACTGAGTAACCCAACCTGGGCATTACTAAGAATGATGGCAAGCGGTGCCCTTAATTCATGGGAGGCATCAGAGGTAAAACGTTGTAGTTGAGTATAGGAATTCCTAATAGGTTGCATCGCCAACCCGCCTAAAAACCAACCTACTAAGCTAATCGCGCCCAAGGTCAAAGGCACTGTTACCACCATCACGATCAGCAACTCTCTGAGTGTATTCTGAGCATCTGTTAACGGGATGGCAATTTGGAGGTAGCCAATCGTGCGTCCGTTGTAGTCAACTGGTAGTGTTAATTGTCGCAGCCAGTTGGAGGGAGATTGAATGGTTTCAAAGGCCGCGATCGCCTCAATCCGATCCAAGGGTTGCATCCCATAAAACTGTTGTAGTTCTCCAGTCGCCGAATACCAGCGAACGTAAATAATATCACTGTCAGAGGGGGGAGAATAATTCCCCAGAATCGGAACGTTACTCAGATCGATGCGTTCTTTTCCTTGGTGCCAACCATAATCGATATTGGCAGCCATGACTCTTGCTTTTTTATAGAGTAGGCGATCGCTTTCTTCTAAGTGGTTAACCGATCGCTGGTAGTAAATAATGCCGGCAAAAACGATCAGAATAGTCCCCATCGACAGCGTAAACCACTGGGCAAGATTGCGACGGCTACGATTAAACATCTGGATTCAAGCGATATCCCATACCATATATAGTTTCTAGCCAAGTGACAGCACCTACCGCCTGCAATCGCTGCCGCAGACGACGCACCAGGGTAGTAATCGCATTACTCTCCGGTTCGCTGCCCCACTCCCACAAAGCTTGCTCTATTTGACCGCGAGAAAGGACTTGACGAGGGTGACGCATGAGATACTCCAGAAATTGAAATTCGCGCCTCGATAAAAGCATACTGCGATCACCGCGTTCCATTGTCAGCGTTGATAGATGTAGAGTCAGATCTTCAACCTGTAAAGTATCCCCTTGCCAAACTGGGGATCGCCGTCCCAAGGCCCGCACCCGCGCCAGCAGTTCAAACACATCGGCAGGTTTAATCAGATAATCATCCGCTCCAGCATCTAAACCACTAATTTTATCAACAGTCGTATCTTTAGCAGTCAATAGCAACACTGGGGCAGTTTTTCCCAGACGGCGGTATTGCTGACACAAGCTTAAGCCACTGACTTTAGGTAATAACCAATCCAGGATCAACAGGTCATAGTCCCGCTGCGATAAAATACATTGAGCGATCGCCCCATCTTCTATACCATCTACAATATGTCCTGCCTCAGAGAGAGCAGTTTGAAGCGGTTCCAGTTGATTCACATCGTCTTCTACCAGCAGAATTCGCATCGATCTAACCATTGTTCTGCAAGCTTTATGGTAGAGAAGAAATTTAGGAAAAGCGTCCGTCAGAGGTAAGATTTACGTCAATCTTTTGCTAATTAGAATGTTCGTAGTTTCTGTATGCGATTGAGCAATCTAAATCTAAAATTCCAATGGCTTTACCTCGCTTCCGACAACTTCTCCACCGTGCTCACTGGGAATTTTGGTTGCCCCTGCCTTTGGTAGCCGCCTTATTCTGGACTACAGGTAACTCGATCGCAGCCCAAGTTCTAAGCCGTCGTTATGACTCCGTTAACAAACTTGAGGCAAATAGACAGTTAGAGGTGAGGTTGTCAGTAACAATCTTGACCATCAAGGCAGAAATCGATCGCAGCCGGGGTTTTACCACTATTTTTGTCAAAACTACTGACTCAACTTTAAAGAGGCTGGAATATGAGTTTCCATTCACCCAAGCTAGTCAAGTGGAAGCTGCGATCGCCCAAGAATTAGCAATACCGGTCGAAACTGTCCGCAAATTGATCGGCTACCGAATTAAAAACTGAGCGTTTGAAACGGCAAAAACCTTATGTCAGATGGGGAAAGTAGGCAAGAATAATCGGACTTACGGATGAGGCTCCAGAAACCGGGTTTTTGAGAGAATCTGTGGGTAAAAACGAAGTATTTTCGTAAAAAACCCGGTTTCTTTGGTTGGGTGCCAAAGTCCTGAATAATTGAAATATCGAGATGTTGAGGAGCGATCGCTTCTAACTGAGCACTTGAGTTAACTTCAGAAGATCGACCTCCTACATTCTGCCACCTGCCACCTGCCACCTGCCTCCTACCTCCTGCCTTTTGCCTCCTGCCTAACTTAATTACCTAGTCGCTGGAGAGCCATACTACCAGTGCCCTGAAACATCAACCAAGATAGGAAAAAATTGCAGATAAAGATCGCAAGCATAGAAGTCACAACAGCAGTCGTAGTGGACTGTCCAACACCTTTAGCACCGCCAGTAGTCGTCAAACCCCAACTCGTACCAATCACCGCAATTAAAGCGCCGAAAACAAAAGCTTTGATAGCTGGGGCACAAATATCCCAAGGCGTGAGAAAGTTTCGGGCCGATTCCAAAAACACGACTGGGGGAACACCATACATCCTGGTAGCAATCAGCAGACCCCCAGCCATACCCGTTACCAGAGATAAGATGGTCAAAATTGGCAACATCAGACAGCAAGCAATAACGCGAGGAATTACCAGGTAATCAATCGGGTCAGTTTTGAGGATATAGAGAGCATCAATCTGCTCTGTTACTTGCATAGTGCCAATTTCAGCAGCAAAAGCAGAACCAACTCGCCCAGCAATAATCACTGCTGTCAAGACTGGGCCGAGTTCGCGTGCTAAAGAGACAGCTAGTACACCACCAACGGCGTTAGTTACACCCAAGGCAATAAACTCCCGCGCTACCTGAATTGTAAACACCATACCCACAAAACCCGCAGTCACCAAGGCGATGAGTAGGGATTCCGGGCCCACAGCCACCATTTGGTCAAGGGTGTTGCGGCGATGAATAGTGCGAGTGAACAGGTGCAGAGTCACTTGGCCACCCAGCAGTATTGCTGCTAGAAATCGCTGACTCCACAATCCCAGGCTGGAAGAATTAGTCTGACTCAAGGTTAAGGATGGCTGTAACAACATTAGAGAATAATAAAATCTCTCTACAAATCTTAAACAAGTTTCTTTAACTCAGTACAAATCTTAAACAAGTTTCTTTAACTAAAAATTTAAGTTTTCTGACAGATTCGCTGCAAAAGAGCGATCGCTTCTATCGTAGAAGAGGACAAGTAATTTCAACTTGTATACCTGTAGGCAGTTTAGCTGATTTGTGAGTCTCTATATGAGCATCGTGCCTAATTTTCTGCGCTCTCTACTGCTGGCTAGTCTTTTCAGCTTTGTCGCTCCGCTATTGTTAATCGGAGTTGGGTTGAGCTGCTTTTACTTGATTAGTCACCTGCCTTACCTACAAGAGGTTGGCCACTTTGGGGCGGGTCAGATTTTGAAGTTCCTAGCAACTTTCGGCAATGGTAGCCCCGTTGAGGGATTTTTGGTAATTGGCATTACTTTTAGTCTGGTGGGAGTGTTGTTTGATACCTATGCTTCCTGTCAAAATGTGCGGGGCGGTTAACCGTACATTTGGTTCGGAGATTAACACTGGGAGTGCAAGAGTACATAAGTACGGTAATGCGAACGTGGTGGTGGGAGAAAACCGAATCACCTAATTGGGGAATTATCAATACATTAGAGACAGTTAAATCAAGGTTTCTTTAAACCCTAAAATTCAGAAGATTGGAGGTATTGATTATGTCTCTTATTCGTTTTGAACCATTCCGGGAAATTGATACTTTGCAGCGGGAAATGAATCGCTTGTTTGATACCTTTACGCCGCCAGTAGAGAGGAGTTCTAATGGTGTTGCGTTTATGCCTGCCGCTGAGCTGCATGAAACTCCAGAAGCTATTCACTTAAAACTAGAAATTCCTGGTTTAGATGCTAAGGATTTGGACGTGCAAGTGACGGCGGAAGCTGTTGCTGTTAGCGGGGAACGCCGCTCTGAAACTAAGACGGAAGATAAAGGTATTACTCGTTCTGAGTTCCGTTACGGTTCTTTCCGCCGCGTGATTCCTCTACCTGCACGCATTCAAAATGACAAGGTGGAAGCTAAGTACAAAGATGGAATTTTGAATCTGAATCTACCTAAAGCTGAAGCTGAAAAGAACCGCGTTGTTAAGGTGTCGCTTGATTCGGTTGATTAATATTTTCTCAGCATTTGAGGTTAGCTAGATATAACGGTTTTCAGTTGCGTCAGAAGAGGCTAATGGCTAATGGCTAATGGCTAATTGCTAATGGCTAATGGCTAATGGCTAATTGTGATTGGGAGATTGTACTTTGGCAAGCTGAAAACTGCGATAGATTTAGGGTGGGAACTACTCACCCTAATTTTTTTGGCTTTGTTGGCGATCGCCCCAATTACCATACTGCCGCGTTACAAATAATTAGGGGTAAGTTATAGAAAGTTAAAGATATCGGAAAAGTTGTTAAAAATAATGAAAATTAAAGACATCGGAGAACAAGGCTTATTAGCAATTCTACAAAAATTCTGCCCCCCAGAAATTATCGGAGATGATGGCGCAATCATCCCTATTCATGGTGATAAATCTCTGGTGATTACCACTGATATGCTCGTTGATGGGGTGCATTTTAGCGATCGCACCACAACACCCCAAGACGCGGGATGGCGTGCTGTTGCTGCTAATTTATCCGATCTAGCGGCGATGGGAGCATCACCCTTAGCGATCGCTGTGGCACTTAGCCTCACGCCTGACACTCCCGTTACTTGGGTAGAGCAACTCTACCAAGGGATGACAGCTTGTCTGCAACAATACAATACCCCGATCGTTGGTGGCGATATTGTGCGATCGCCCCTAATTGCTCTAGCTATTACTGCCTTCGGAGAAGTTGACCCCGCCTGCGCCATCCGCCGCAGTAGCGCCCAACCAGGTAATCTCATCGTCGCCACTGGCCCTCACGGAGCCTCACGCGCTGGTCTAGAATTGCTCCTTAATCCCCAATTAGAGACATCCCTTACTCCCTCCGAACGATCTTCGCTGATACTCGCTCACCAGCGTCCAAAACCCCGATTAGATGTGCTACCAATCCTCTGGGAAATTGTAGATTCTAAACTTTTAAAATGGGAGTCAAAATCAAAAATTCAAATCGCCGGAATGGATAGCAGCGATGGTTTAGCAGATGCCATTATTCAAATTTGTCAGGCTAGCAATGTTGGAGCCAAAATCGAGCGAAATCAAATCTCTATTCCCCCAACTCTCAGCCGCTTAGTGTCACCAGAAAAAGCACTAAATTGGGGATTATACGGCGGCGAAGACTTCGAGCTAATTCTCTGTCTTCCCCCGGAAATTGCTCAAAAGTTAGTAGAAAAATTAGGAGTGGGAGCAGCTATTGTGGGAAGTATTACAAAAAATCCTGACATTTTGTTAGTAGATAGTAACGGCATCTATCCAGAAGAAGAGTTAAGCATAACTAAAGGATTTCAACACTTCTGATTGTGAATTGCAGGAGGAGGCAGGAGGAGGCAGGAGGCAGGAGGCAGGAGGCAGGAGGCAGGAGGAGATAGG
>NZ_JAQMUA010000288.1:0-12872 GCF_028330895.1 Kamptonema animale CS-326
CTAATGGCTAATGGCTAATGGCTAATGGCTAATGGCTAATGGCTAATGGCTAATGGCTAATGGCTAATGGCTAATTGTTAATTGCTAATTGGTACTTAATTTTCTAACCCTTCTTGAAAAGCAGACTTGATTCATTCTTTTAAAGCTATAGTCTGACTGGGTTTCAAACCTCCTCCTCATAGTGAAAGCAAAAAAATCCTTACCCAGCCTGTGATTGAGTCCTTTATTAACAATGGTGAAATATCTCACAGGACTTACACGCTGGACTAAAGAAACCGGGTTTTTTACCAAATCTCTGGGCTATAACGAAGTATTTTCGTAAAAAAACCCGGTTTCTAGGCCCCATCTAAAAGAAACCGGGTTTTTACCAAATCTCTGGGTTCTAACGAAGTATTTTCGTAAAAAACCCGGTTTCTAGGCCCCAATTAGCAATTAGCCATTAGCAATTAGCAATTAGCAAAAGGCGATATGTTGCTGGACTGCTACCACTAAATTTTCCGTCCAATAGTTTACTAATTCGTCACTGGCTGCTTCTACCATAACTCGAATTAAGGGTTCTGTACCAGAGGCGCGGACGAGGACTCGTCCTTGTTCTCCCATTGCCTTTGTAGCGATCGCGATCGCACTCTGCAAGGCATCGCACTCTTGCCATCTCATCCGTTTCTCTCGGTCTTCAACTCGGACATTGCGTAATAGTTGCGGGTAGGTTTGAAAGCTACCATCGACTAATTCTGCTAAAGATTCTCCCGACTTGCGAACCAACGATGCTAAATGCAAAGCTGTTAACAAACCGTCGCCGCTGACACCATAATGAGGGCAGAGAATATGACCGGATTGTTCGCCGCCCAATTTCGATCCTGTACGTTCCATTTCGGCGTGGACGTACTGATCGCCGACGGAAGTTCTAATTAATTTGCCGCCTGTTTGTTCCCAAGCACGCTCAAATCCTAAGTTAGCCATTACTGTAGAAATAATCAAATTTTCCGGCAATTGCCCGGATTGGCGCAACCTTTGGCCCCACAGATAAAGAATATAATCGCCGTCAACGGGTCTGCCTTTGGTATCAACGGCTAAAACTCTGTCAGCGTCGCCGTCAAAGGCAAATCCTAAGTCTGCTTGATGTTCTAAAACTGCTGCTTGCAGGCAATTAAGATTAGTTGAACCGCAGTTAACATTAATGCGATCGCCATCGGGATTGTTGTGCAAGCAGATAACTTCTGCCCCCATTTCGGCAAAAACTTCTGGGGCGATATGGGCGGCGGCCCCCCAAGCTAAGTCTAAAACAATTCGCATTCCTTGCAAATTCACTTCTGGCAAGAGCGGGCCGTGTAGCGATGCGGCATAATCTTTGATTAATTCCGATCTGTGGTAGTGGTGTCCCCAAACGGAGCTCGCGATCGCGACATTTGCCCCACCCCTGATTCCGGCTTCAATTTGTTGCTGTACTGCTGAAGGTAGTTTGGTACCCCCCGGCCCGAAAAACTTAATGCCGTTGTCCTCTGGGGGGTTGTGGGAAGCGGAAATCATCACTCCGCCTACAGCATGGGAAACGCTGGCGAGATAGGCGACGCAGGGGGTGGGGCATAGTCCCAAGTTCCATACTTCTAAACCGGCGGCGGTTAAACCTGCTGACAAAGCCATTGCCAGCATATCGCTGGAGTTTCTACTATCTTGGCCGAGAATGACGGGGCCTGGTTGGGAAGCGCGATCGCGCAACACTTGTCCCGCCCAAAAACCGATTTGCAACGCTAAGGGGGCCGTTAATAATTCCCCAACTTTGCCGCGAATGCCGTCTGTCCCGAATAGTGGCGTATTCGGCAGGGATATACTGTTTGCTGCGCCTACAGTTTCTATGCTTTTAGCTGGCTGTAGCGAGTTAGCAGCTTTAAGCTGGTAGCTGCGACGGCGCGAAGGTGTCTGTACCATAATCACTCCTCTAAACAATCACACACACACACTGGAGGATAACATTTCCGGACTCTAGATATAACGTTTAATAGTAATAGCGGTTGCCTGACCGGTTTTTTCCCAGCTAAATTGGGCGGATCTAGCTAAGCCAAGGCTGCGAAGGCGCGATCGCAATTCCAAACTATCAGCAATTGCCTGCATTGCCTCAGCAATTTCATTTATATTGTAAGGGTTTACTAACAATGCCGCATCACCTACGACTTCTGGCATAGAGGAAAGGTTGGAAGTAATCACCGGTGTACCACAGGCCATTGCTTCGAGGGCGGGGAAGCCGAAACCTTCCCACAAACTAGGAAAAATCAGTGCGATCGCCTGATTAATTACTATTGGCAACTCAGCAGCAGGAACGTAATCTAAAAATCTTACCTGTTTCTCTAAACCTAATTCTACAACCTGAGCTTTCAGTTGTGGCGTATAAAGTCCATCGCCGGGGCCCGCCAGCCACACTTCAAGATCGGATTTATGCGGCAAAGTGGCAAAAGCAGAAATCACCCGTTGCAAATTTTTATAATGGTCATGGCGACCGATATAAAGGAAATAATTGCTAGTGGGCAAATCGAGAAAGCGAAATTTATCTGGATTGTAAGCCAAAGGAATAGGCGTAATTTTATTATCCGGTATTTTGTAGAAATCTACAATATCTTTGGCTGTCGCTTGCGAGTTACAAATTATATGTTCGGCTTGGGACAATACTTGTGGTATATAGTATCGAAAGTAAGCCGTTAAGCGCGAAAACCGTTTAGGAAAGCGCAAAGGAATCAGATCGTGGGCCATCGCCACGTAGCGACATCTAGAAAATAAAGGTGCTTCAGGTAAGGGGGAGAAAAGTAAACTTGCTTGCTGGTTTTTATAAATTTGCGGTAGTTGAAATTGAGTCCATAATAAGCGTCGTAAGTGTCCCTTACTTCCTTGGGCGGGAGTCATGTTATCGGGTACGGGATAGCAGGTATAATCTGGGATTGAATGGGAAACTAGGAGGGTAGGATTGAGAGATTGTAGGTAGGGAAAAACGTTAGTTGCGTAGGTGGAAATTCCTGTAGGTTCTGGAATTAGGAAGGATAGATTAATCAGCAGTGGATTGACCATACTTATAAATAGTTAGATTCAACATTTGTAACGTCGCCTTCCAGACCGGAATTTACCACCTAGAAGGCAGAGTTACAATTTTTTTACAATACATTAATATCCCTTTTAGCTCATTAACAGATATCTTACTATTAGTTGGTAAAGAAATCAATGCTGATACAGTTATCCGACTCAACCTATACAGTAAGACTAATTTACTCGTATGTTTTTCTAAAGTCAAGAGATAACTATAAGTGCTATGTTTTATTTTTTCATCAGGGAGAGTCTCAGTAATAGATGATGGCTGGTGAATGACAGATATTTGTTTGGTTAACGCAATAATATGTCCCTGTTTAGCATAGCGTCTACAAAAATCAAAATCTTCATAATATAAAAAGTAATCCTCATCAAATTGAGGACAATAATTAAAGTTTCTTAAGTTAATTATTAAACTACAACCCGTTACCCAGGTCATTTCTATATAAGGCAATACCTCTAATTCAGGTGACAAACAATCATCAGCAATAATTGTGCCATTTTTCGCGAAAAATTGCCCATTCCCAAACCAAATTTTACCCGTAGGATCGTAAACTATTGTACCTAAAATTGAAACCTCTGGATAAGTCTCAAAGAACAGAGATGCTTGCTTAACAGAACTTTCCACCAAATAAGCATCAGGGTTAATTAGCCAGATAATAGCTTCTGAATTTTGATTGTAAATCCAGTTCAAACCTAAGTTACAAGCTTTCCCAAACCCTAAATTATCCCCGGCCTCAAGAATGAATATAGATTCAGACTTGAGGCTATGAATTGAGTCATCATCAGGAGAGTTATTAACGATAATAACTTGACAGTCAATATCCCGATCTAGGAGAATAGAACTAACTAACTTTTCTACAAGTGAAGTTGAATAATAATTGACAGTAACAAAGTAAATCACGTCAGTTCAATTAAACTATCATCACCGATCATAAACCTTAGAGCTTTAGGGCGTGCGGGGGCAGGGATTAGTTGAGCACGTTGTCCAATTACACTATCAACAATTCGCTCCTTAATACCAACAATTTTAGCTGATTGTAATATTACACTATGTTCGAGGTCAGCATCAATTAAAGTTGCGCGATCGGCAATACTACTGTAAGGGCCAATGAAAGAATTTTCTATGTGGCAGTTTTCGCCAATAACAACCGGGCCGCGAATGGTAGAATTAATTATCTGACTGCCTTTGCCAATTTGTACCCGTCCGATGATTTTAGTTGTAGCGTCTATTTCTACTTCTACTGCTGGAATTATACAGCTATCTAAGATGATTTGGTTGGCACTGAGCAAGTCATCTTTTTTCCCAGTATCCAACCACCAACCATCTAAATTGCAAGCTTCTACTCGCTTTTGTTCGTTGATAAGTTGTTGAATAGCATCTGTGATTTCTAGTTCCCCGCGAGGAGAGGGTTGAATTTGCGAGATTGCATCATGAATAGTCTTAGAAAAAAAGTAAATCCCCACGAGTGCTAAATTAGATGGCGGTACTTTTGGTTTTTCTACTAATTCTAAAACGCGCCCGTGTTCGTCTACTGTAGCGACACCAAAAGCACTAGGATTAGTTACAGGTCGCAGTAAAATTAAAGCATCAAGATTGTTATTTTTAAACGTTTGCAAAAACGGGTCAAGCTGACTTTGAATCAAGTTATCTCCCAGATACATAATAAAGGGAGAATCCCCTAAAAATGGCTGAGCAACTTTAACAGCATGAGCGAGTCCAGCAGGTGTTTCTTGGAGAATATAGGTAATTTTAGCACCGAAGCGATCGCCATTTCCGGTTTTAGCCTTCACCTCTTCCCCAGTCTCAGGACTAATAATAATCCCAATATCTGTAATCCCAGCCGCGACAATTCCCTCAATTCCGTACCAAAGTATCGGTTTATTTGCCACTGGTACGAGTTGTTTTGCACCCGTGTAAGTTAGGGGACGGAGGCGCGTACCTTTACCGCCAGAGAGGATTAATGCTTTCATATTTTCCCGGTATATAGTATCAGTTTGAGTGCGTGACGCTGATAGGATTCACAAGTTCCCAAGTTCATATTTTCCCACAGATTAGGACAAAATATCACTTGATTTTAGCCAAAATTACCGTCCAAGGTAAAGGGGACTTTACTTTAATAATCTCAAATTTGGTTTGGACTAATTTTATAAATCCTCTTTTTGACCAGTGTTGAATGTGTCCGGGACTGTTCCCAAATTGAGAAAAATGAGCTCCCCGGATAAAGTTTAATGTTCTAAATATCGGCTCTCGCGGTACACTCAAAAGGCAGTAAGGTGAAGCAACGTTGTATAATTTTTCTAGTCCCAAAATTGGATCGTCTAAATGTTCTAAGACTTCGCAGCAAACAACAATATCCGAACCCTCTGTTTCCGATTTTAACTCATAGATATTCTTATTTTCAAAGGATACGCGGGGGGAGGAAATAGCATCTTTGGCAATATTCAAGATCGTATTAGATATGTCAGTACAGTGGATTTTAGCATCACTGCTGTCAACTAATACTTTAGTGATATGACCTTCTCCACATCCGACTTCTAAAATAGTTTGAGGATTAATTTCTTTGACGATTTCAGCAATTGTATCAGCAAAATGCTTTAATAACAATTGACCAATCGGATTTCGCATCTGATATTTATTCGATCCGGTTCCGACAACAATACCATTTTCAATCACAGGACTTTTTTCCCTTTGCTTAATCATTAAAAACCTCTTTTTTTCCTTTGTAACGCCGCTAGGGTGGCGGTATCAGCAACCTCCCAGAGGGAGGCGTTACACTAATTTTAACAATTTTCATCAAGAACTTCAGCAATCTGCTTGTCTACATAATCAGAATCTACATTACGGGTAATCAACTCTGCTAAGATTCCCAAAGATATCAACTGCACTGATAATATTGTACACAAAATCCCAAAAAATAGAAGGGGGCGAGTGCCAATAGGCCCTAAGTGCATACCACCTAAGTTCAGAAACCATACTATTATTAAGTACGTCAGCGATAGAAAACCTATTGAACCAAAAAACAATCCTAATCCTCCAAATAAATGACCTGGTTTGTGTAAATAGTGAGTTGTCGCTAAAACAGTTAAAAGGTCAATAAATCCCCTTGCGTAACGTTCCCATCCATACTTTGAGTAACCGTGTTTTCGGAAATGGTGTTCGACAACAACCTCACCGATTTTAAAACCTAGATTGTTTGCTAAAACGGGAATATAGCGGTGCAATTCGCCGTACACTTTGATAGAATCCAAAACTTCTTTGCGGTAAGCTTTAAATCCGCAATTTATATCATGCAATTGTACACCTGTCAGAATTGAAGTAACTGTATTAAACAGCTTCGATGGCAAGGTTTTAGAAAGCGGGTCATTCCGTTTTTTTCGCCAACCAGAAACTAAATCGAATCCAAATTCTAAATGCTGTAAAAAGTTAGGAATTTCTGCGGGATCGTCTTGTAGATCCGCATCTAGAGTAAAGATAATTTTACCCCTTGATTTGCGGAAACCAGCGGAAAGAGCAGCAGATTTCCCAAAGTTCCGTCGTAATTTAATCGCCTTAATTATACTAGGACGTAACTCAACTAACTTAGTAATTTCTATCCAAGAACGATCGCGACTACCATCATCTATAAAAATGATTTCGTAATTGTCAATTCTTTCTTGTAACATTACCTCACTAATTTTATCAAACAAGATTTTGAGGGTAGCTTCTTCATTGTGAACGGGAATCACGAAGCTAAGTTGTTTTGGTAAAGTGTTATTGCTAATCAAGGTTAATTTTTTTGTAAAAATTGGGAATTACGCAATGCTATCCAACCTTCGCGGTTTTGAAATGAGGCATAAGCTGTCAACAGTTTATCTGCCGATGATATCTCAATATATCCCCTCCAAGCCGAGAATTCGTAGGATGGGCCAAATATTTTAACTAAATCTGGACGGGGAAAACCTGACATGGCAAAACCTCTGACAACATTTTCTTGATTGAGAATGGCGATACATTTAACCTTATTTTCTGGATCTCCCACCCAACCTATGACTCTAGCTGCTGTGGGTGTAAATTTAGTCACTGTATCGAAATATCCCGGCACTCCATCTTTGGGGGCTGATAGTAAATTAGGATTAATTTTTTCATCTATTGCTGCACAAAAGTTATGCTGTTTAACATCGCGATTAAAAGGAACTAAATTGTTAGCTTTCAAAGCATCAACCAACCCAATAAAAGCTGCTGGTTTGTTGCCTACTCTTTCTTTAATTAGGCTAACATCAGTTATTCCTAGCTGAAGTGACAGTGCTACCAATGGCTGATAAGTTGCTCTATATGCGATCGCATCTGCCGTCTGTCCCCCTATCCTATACATTGAAATAATAGCCAAAGCAACAACTGCTAGTAGAATTATCAGCAAACGCCCTTGAATTTTAGCAATTAATTGCCATTCCCAAAGCCACAATGTTGTTAGTATAATTAAGCTCATCCAGAATAGAGCAGGCAGAGAAGCATAGCGAGAGGCTGTAGCCTGTTCTACACCAAATCCCGAACGGCTGACAGCGGCCATAAATGCAGTTGCGATCGCGTAAATTTGTAGAGAAAGCCAAGGCATCCATTCTATCCGATTAGGATATTTTTTCGATAACAGCCAGTAAACTCCAAAAGCTGTGGTAGCGCTCAATCCCGCTATCCCAATTATCAACGAAATAGTAACGTTTTCGCTAAAAATACCTCCTAAATAAACTGGAATATAGGCGATACTATCAGTAATGCTTAGTTTTGCTAAAGATGGACTATTTGAGGGAGTTTTATAGGTGAAAAAGTAAGTACCCACAACTAGAATAGCGGCAGTTATATATGAGATAATAACTTTACGGGGCAACTTTAGCACCACTGGAAAAATACACAAAACAGGCCATAATGCTAGCGATGTGCTGTAACTCATAGAGGCTAATAAAGCAAAAACGATACTAGCAATTAGCCATTTAATATATTTTGGTTTAGACATCTCTCTGTCGTCTATTGCCATCACCCAAAAGGTAATAAATTCCCTGGCTAATAGCTGAATTCCTGTAAAGAGGACTAAAGATTTAGATTGTCCTTCAGTCCTTTTTAGAGGACTTTTACTATGAGACAGGGATTTTAATACCTGGTCGATATCGGGAACAGCGAGAGATGCTATGTCCGCAATCTTTGTCATCGAAAAGATAGAAGCAATTACAAATAAATTAGCACCCATCCATGCCACACCACTAAACCCCCTCATCCAGTTATGGGCCGCAGCGGGAGTAAAATTAAAGATAGAAATACATACTAACAAGCAGATAAATATAAACTGCGATCGCCGCATCCTTAAAGGTAGCATCGCAATTAGTATATGACACTGAATCCAAGCAAAAATCCAGGTAATTAACGATAAGCCAATATTTGAACCTTTGGTGACAACAATATTGATAGCGTAGATAATTGATGGAATTAGCAGAAAATGCTCGTTTGCCCGAAATATCCAGTTGAAAGGATTAGTAGAAAAGCCATCAACTGAATAAAAATTCCAGGTAATCCACCAATAGTCAAAATTAGATAGCTCTCCTGACTGGGATATCAAGTACAAAATATAAGCCCCTGGTATCAAGATAGCAATAATTGCTGACGCAATCAAAAGAAACTGTGAATTCTGTTTCATCTCGCCTCTCTTGCTAACATTTGTCTGAGTCCTTCCCGCCAGTTTTGGGGATGACTCCCCAAAACTGCTGATATTTTTGCAGACGAAAGAACAGAATAAGCGGGGCGTTTTGCGGGTGTCGGATATTCAGGAGTAGTAATAGGAATTACGCGCTTTACTTTAAGGGAGAATCCTAGTTGTTTCGCTTCTTCAAAAATGGCTACTGCAAAATCATACCAACTAGCAACCCCGCTGTTAGTGTAATGGTAAGTCCCGAAAATTTCAGGTCTAATACTGGAAGTGATTTGAGATATAGCCGCCGCAAGATCGCCAGTCCAAGTAGGACTTCCTATTTGATCTGCTACCACCCGAATTTCTTCCCGATCCTTTCCTAATCTCAGCATAGTTTTGACAAAATTGCCTTTACCGCCATTGCCATAAACCCAAGCTGTTCTGATAATAATGTGTCTATCTAAAGCCTTGATAATTGATAACTCGCCAGCTAATTTAGACTTACCATAAACACCCAAGGGGTTAGTAGTATCTGTTTCGGAATAAGGATAACCCTGGCTACCTCCGAATACATAGTCTGTAGAAATGTGAATTAATGTCGCTCCTAATTTTTCACATTCTTCTGCTAGAATGCCAGGGGCAATTCCATTAACAGCATTTGCCAATTCTGGTTCGCTTTCCGCTTTATCTACAGCAGTATAAGCAGCACAATTGACGACTAAATCGGGTTTAATTTCTCCCATTAATTGGCGGATGCTGTCTGGTTGGGATAAGTCGAAGAAAGTGCGATCGCCAGCAATCACCTCTCCTGCCGATAATAGAATTGGTTGCAATTCTTGAGCGAGTTGTCCGCCGCTACCTGTAAGTAAAATTTTCATTATGAGAAAACTTCCGCTGTTTTCAAAGTTTGTCCCGATCGATCTTTTGCCGACAATATAGGTGTCACATCTGTTAGCGGCCACGCGATCGCTAAATCGGGGTCATTCCACAGAATACACCTTTCGTGTTCAGGTGCATAGTATTCTGTAGTTTTATATAGCACCTCTGCTAACTCCGAGACAACTAAAAAACCGTGAGCAAACCCCGCCGGAACCCACAATTGCCGCTTATTTTCGGCACTTAGCAAATAGCCAACCCATTGCCCAAAAGTTGGAGAATTTTTCCTAATATCCACAGCCACATCAAATATTTCTCCCATTGCTACTCTCACTAATTTACCTTGAGGTTGCTGCATTTGATAATGAAGGCCTCGTAGGACATTTTGAGCTGATTTAGAATGATTATCTTGCACAAACTCGGCTTTAACTCCAGTTTTTTCGGCAAAAGTGCGATGGTTGAAACTTTCAAAAAAGAACCCGCGATCGTCACCAAAAACGCGAGGTTCAATTATTAAGACTTCTGGTATTTCAGTAAATACAATGTTCATGATTTTAGAAGAAGTGGTAAACTGAGTAGCAATCCTAATAGTATCAGGCTTTAGGCATTTTTGACGCAACACTGCATTTTTAGGCAGCGGCAAGTCACCGTAACCAAGTTACCAAAGTTATTTTAGTATGAAACCAGACGAATATCTAAAAAAGTTGTATGCCAATCGTTTTGATGCCAAACAGATGCGATCTAAACTTGGACTCTGGAAAATTTTAATTGACGATTTTTTACAAAAATATGTTTCCTGCAACTCAAGTATTTTAGATATTGGAGGTGGCTACTGCGAATTTATCAATCAAATCAAGGCAAAAGAAAAATACTTAATCGATCTCAATCCTGATTCTCAACTATTTGCTAATACTGATGTCAAGGTGCTTAACTTGGATATCTTAAGTTTGAACCAACAAAAATTACTTGCTTGCCAATTTGACATAATTTTTATTTCTAACTTTTTTGAACATCTACGTAATAAAGAAGAAATAATTGAAATTCTCTCATTTTGTTTAAACTCTCTCAAACCCCAAGGTTCTCTCTTAATCATTCAACCCAATTTCAAATACTCATTCAAAGAATATTACGATTTTATCGACCATCAATTACCCATAACTCATCTATCGCTTACAGAACTTTTACAAACCGTAGGCTTTAAAATAGACTTAATTATACCGAGATTTTTACCATTTTCCACAAAAGGCAGACCAGCCTCACCTCTGCTGCTAAAATTTTACCTAAAACTGCCCTTACTTTGGCAATTTTTTGGAGGACAAATGTTTATTAAAGCTTCCAAATTAATCGATACCGAATCACCTTAAAATTATTAACTTATTCTTCTCTCTTGTAGAAGAGTATCCGCGATCGCACTGACATTAGCCTCCACACACTCCTCATCGTTATGAGTATGTATAACAACTTGAATTTTCACTCCTCCTCCACTATGATTTTAGCACCACCATTTAACTTAACAAACTCCTTACCGTCAGGATTATACACCCAAGCTTTGATTGTTGTTTCGCCAATTGGAAGAGAATTAGCTGAAAAAGTAGCTCCCCATCTCGCTTGCTGGTAGCGATTAGAGTTTAAAGCCTTGGCAACGTCATCGCTATCTAAGTTTACATAAGCACTGGCAAAAAAAGATTTCTGATTCCTGTAGGAAAGCAACGCGATTTTTGGCTGTTCCAATTTATCAGGCAAAATCGCCCACCCAGCAACTCGTAATGTACCGCTTTTTTTAATAGTCAATGGCTTTTCTATTGTCGGTGGATTATCAATATAACCGTAAATTTTATTAGGGTTATTAGTAAAAACGATATCTTTTGCTAATTTTCTAAAACCTATTTTATCAATAATTTTTGCTCCTTCCCTCACTAAGTGCGTTTTTTCAGTCATTACCCATAAGCAGCTATCTGGTGAATTATCGAAAAAATTTGATGATTCTAGATAGTTGATTAACTCTAAGCAAGCTTTACTGCCTTGTCTGTAAGAAAGTGCAGCTTGAGATTGCGCGATCGCTTGTTGTGAATTAAGAAATATTATACAGATTAGGATTCCAGCAAATACTTTATATATAAGTTGTGACAGCCTTACTTTTACTATATGATTTTCTTTGTTAAATAGTAGCCATAACTGAATTATAGCAATCAATAAAAATATCGAAACCGTTGTATATCTTGAAGATTCTAGAGCATGATTAGCTCCAAATCTTGCCCTCCCAACCGTAATAAAAATAGCAGATAAAACTGAAAACAAACCTAGCGATAGCCAAGGCGCAGCATCGCGATCGCGATCGTAGTTTGCTGTAATAAAATTTTTGATAAAATGAAATACAAAAAATACAAAAATTAAAAATATGATTAAGCCTACTAAGCCAGAGATAACAGGTAAACGTACAATTGGAGAACCCAATAGATTAAAAAAATAGTTGACTGTAACTAGCGGTTTTTCCAACAGTGAGATAATACTAAGCTGACGCTTCGGATGATAATCAATAAAATATAAGGTACAAGTTCCTACAAACAGCAGTATCCAGATCGATAATCTTTTTCTTATCTGTGCAATACTTCCCCCAACAGCAACAATAGAAGGTATTACAGCCAACCAAGATAATAAACCCTGTGCCAGTGAGAAACTAGCAATTCCACAACATATAGCAGCAATAGATAATCTAAAGTTAGGCAATAATTTACTCTCGAAACTCAGAATAAAAATGGCAATTGTCACGCATAAATTTACTAAAAACCAAGCTAGTTGAAACCCCCATAGCCAGTTTTCATGCTGAACCAAAGAGAACACGAACAGGCAAGTTAAAATATTAGCTAAATGAAACAAATTATCCCCTCGATTCTTCGCTTGACTGGAGGATAACTTGTACATAGCAGCAAAAGTTACTATAGAAAAACCAATGCTTAAACAAATTTCATAATTAATGTTCCAGTGAGAAATAAAAGCTAAAATTGTAATGATTATTTTGGGGAATACAATTCGGTGGTTGCTATGTAAAGCCCAAAAATCTTCAAAAGTTGCATTGCCGACAGCTACTTTATCAAAAAGACTAACTAATCTCCACTGATCGTGGACAGGAAAATTGACGCTAAAACTAGCTACAAAACCCATCAGCAAAGCAAGTGGAATCAGATAGATAATCAATAAGGCAGTTTTTTTCATCAGTCTGCGTCGCACCCTTCGATCGTAACGCCGCCGTCCCGGCAGTTTATTTACCGC